>CBIMJO010000769.1:0-5407 GCA_966244135.1 uncultured Actinocrispum sp.
GGGCGGACCGTGCATCCCGACTACATCGACGACCTGGGGCACAAGTACGTGGCCCGGCTGCGGGCGGGGATGGCGCGGCGCAACAAGGACGAGGCGTCCACCATGCTCGTCGAGGGCCTGCACCGCGTCAGCGTCCAGTTCCGGGCGATCTGGGCCGAGCACAACGTGAACGTGGTGCGCACGACCCGCAAGATCGTGCTCAACCGGTCGGCGAGCTGCACTTCGAGTGCGAGCCGGTGATGAGCGTGAGTTCCGGGCAGCAGCTCGTGCTGTTCCGGCCGCTGCCCGGAACCCCTACGCTGGAACGCCTGGAGTCACTCAGCCGGCATTTGGTCCGGTCAGGATCCGCAGGTCGGTGACCGTGTAGGACAGCGATCCCTTGAACCCGGCGCCGCACCGCACGATCCGCAGGTCGGCGAGCTCGTCACCGGGGGCCGGGAAGAAGCTCAGGCTGCCGCTGCCGACCCAGTTGTTGCCGACCACGAGATTGTCCAGAACGGACAGTGTCAGCTCGTGCACGGCGGGGTTGTCGTACTGCCCGGCTTTCAGGGTCGGGAAGTGCCGCAGGTTGACGATCGGCCGGGTCAGCGCGGGCAGGTTCGGCGAGGTCTGCTGCAGCGTGAGCTTCGCCTCGGCCAGCCGCCGCCCGGCGGTGGACATCGCCGCGGCGTACGTTCCGCCCGGCCCGACCACCGGCGCGGCCTTGTTCGTGATGCCGAACGCCCTGGTCTGGTTGATCTGGCCCATCTTCTTCGGGAAACCCTGGAACCAGCCGCGGGCCAGCGCGGCGTCGTTGTCGACCCAGATGTACGGGCACCAGGCCACCGGAGTGGTCTGGTACTGCGCGTCCAGCAGGATCAGGAACTCGGAGTACTGGCTGCGCACCGGGTCCAGGTACTCCTCGTGCTCGCCGGAGGTCTGCCAGTCGATGAACACCGCGAAGCCGTGGCCCGGGTTCTTCGGGTCCGGCGACAGCCCGGTGGGCAGCGAGGCCTCGGCGGCCTCGGGTGTCGTCCAGAACTCCACGCCCACCGCGTCGCCCACGTAGTGCCACGGCGGCGCGGGTACGAGGTTCGCGGTGCCCTTCGGGCTCAACGGCAGGCTGTAGCCCTGCAGTCGTTCGGCAGGCGCTGTTGTGGTGGGCGCTGTGGTGTCCGCGTTGGCAGGTGCCGTTATCGCGGTCGCGGTCACCGCAGCCAGTCCGCCGGCGAACAGACTGCGTCTCCCGATCTCGCTCACTGATCTCCCCTTTGACTTCAATCCTGGTTCCCTCAAACCAATTCCACCGTCGCAGCCGCCGCCGAACCACCCACAGACAGTCAGACGCTGAAGCGCGGCAACAAAAAGCCACGACTGTCCACTGTGCTCAAATGACCGGCCTGCACGTCCACGGCAGCGGCGTTATCGTGAGTCGTGGATGTCACAACGGACCAGGTCATCGCGTTCCGGTGCGTCTGACCGACATCGTGGCGTTGATGCGCAGGGACGTCGGCGAGGTTCTGGCCGGGCGGCAGCTGCCTATCGGGCCGCTGGGCGCGGAACTGGCCGAGCGGATCGCCCCCGAAATGCCGGCAGCCTGGCGCGAGGAGGGCCCGTACGCGCCCGGGCAACCGCTCGGCGAGGGCGTTGTCCACTTCTGCCTGCGAATCCTCACCCTCGAAGGCGTCCTCTGCTTCGCCGAGCGCAGCGGCAACAAGAGCCCGTTCGCGCTGGTCACCGACTTGCTCGGCGACCCGTTGCCCACGGTCGACCGGGACACGGCACGCGCGGAGCTCGCTCGTCGTTACCTGCGTTGCTACGGGCCGTCGACACAGCGGGATTTCGCTTACTGGAGCGGTGTTCATGATGCCGGGCCGTGGTGGCGGCTGATCGCCGACGAGATCGAGCCGGTTCAGTTCGCCGGCCGGGAGGCGTGGATCCTCACCGAGGACCGGGATTCGCTGAAAGCGGCGCCGGATCCCCATGGGGTGCGGCTGCTTCCGCCACGGGACCCGTACATCCAGTTGCGGGACCGGGAGACCGTCGTCGCCGGGAAGCACCATCGGGAGATCTGGCGGACGGTCGGCGAACCCGGGACGGTCCTGGCCGACGGCCGGATCGTCGCCACCTGGCGGGCGCGGAAGAAGGGCCGCAGGCTGACCGTCACGTTGCAGCCGCTCAAGGCGCTCGGCGCGCGCCAGCAGATCGCCGGGGAAGCCCAGCGTGTGGCCGTTCCAAAGGGATGTTCCGACGCCGACGTAGCGTCCTAAGTGGACTGTCGAGATTCCCCGGTTCGGGTAGACCGTTCGGAGGAGGCAAGGTTGGTCGGTTAGGGTGAGCGCGGCGCACCGGAAGGAGACCGACCGTTGACTGAAGCAGACATGCCGCTCCTGCGCTGGCACGTCGAGCCGGCCAGGGACGCCGCCATCGTGCACCTGACCGGCGAGATCGACCTCGGCACCCAGCCCGTGTTCGCGGCCGCGATCGACAAGGCGATGAGCGCACGCACCGATGTGATTGTGATCGACCTCACGAACGTCTCGTTCATCGGCTCGGTGGGCATCCAAGTGCTGATAGAGGCGCACAGGCAGGTCGACCGGCAGCTCAGGATCGCGCACGGCGGGGGGATTGCCCGGCGCGCTTTCGAGGTATCCGGTGTGCACGAGTTGCTCTCCGTGTACGAGACGCTGGAGCAGGCTCGCACCGCGTAATGATGTTTGGGCGAAGGCGAAACAGGGTACAGCGAGAGGTATGTACGACCGTCCAGCGAACGTCGGCACAGCACGCGTTGATGTCCGTCAGCGTGCGGTCGACATCGCGCTCACGGTCATCATGCAGACCGAATGGCTCGCCAGCAGACCCACCATCGTGCCGATCGTGGCGGCCGGCCTGGACCGCCCCCGCCACGTGCACCTCGTCACCGACAACGTCCGCCGCCTGGCCGACCACATCGACCGCGCACTGGAGGCCGACCCCATGGTGCGCAAGCACACCAGCGAGGTCGTCGACGCGGCCCTGGTCGCGGCGGTGACCTGCCGGCTGTTCGTGAGCCGCTGGTCGCGCCGCCAGGACGCGGACACCGAGCGGTTCAACGAGGACGTCCAGCACCTCAAGCGCCAGGTGGACGAGGTCCTCAACGCCCTCACCTGAGTCATTTCCGGGCCGCGAACCGGTAGCCGACCTGCCGGATGGTCTCGATCGTCCGCGCGTGCGGGCCGAGCTTCACGCGCAACCGTCTGATGTGGACATCCACGGTCCTGGTGATCAGCTCCGGGGGCTGCCGCCAGACCTCGCTGTGCAGTTCGTCGCGGCTGACCGCGCGGCCGGCGTGCCGGTGCAGGTACGCGAGCAGCCGGAACTCCTGGTAGGTCAAGGAGATCTCGGTGCCGTCGACGTAGACCCGGTGCGCGTCCTCATCCAGCACGATCGGTGCGACCGGTGGTACCAATGTGAGTGGTGCGGCCAATGAGTCGGCCAGTTCCCGGAGCATGGCGGCCAATTGGCCCGCGGACATCTCGGTTCCGGCCTGTGCCAGCACAACCAGCTGCGGCTCCTGAGGCCGTCCGGTGGTCAGCACACGCAACCGGTTGTCGATCATCGCCTCGGCTCCTGTTCACCCTGGGACTGCACGGAGTGTCGTCAGGGGCGAACACACAGGTCAAGGCGTCCCAAACCGTCACATGCTGAGACGGGCTGGACACAAGAAGAAGGCCGCATGCCCGGCGGGCATGCGGCCTTCTCGAAGCCGGAGAGAACTCAGCCGACCAGGGCGTCCGCCATGGTCTCGGGCTTCACGGCGTCGTCGCTCAGGGTGTTCGCGGAGGTCGGGATGCTCAGCACACCGCAGAACATGCTGAACATGATCGTCTGGAAGCCCAGGATCAGGCCCAGCACCGCGGGGATCGCGGTCCGGATGTTCTGCGCGGCGTCCAGCGCGCCGAAGCCGGTGCCGCCCCAGCGGGTCACCTGCAGGATCGCCGCCACGATGCCGACCACGAAGATGAGCAGGCCCAGGATGAGGCCCCGTTCGATGGTGAACCGCTCCACCAGCTGCCGGTAGCGCTGGCTCATCGGCAGCAGCCCTTCCCGGGCCGCGAACAGCTTCACCATCACCGAGAACAGCACCGCCTGGTAGCCCAGCACGGCGAAGCCCGCGGTGTAGAGCATGGTGGCCACGTCGAAGCCGACCGAGCCGATCTTGATCGGGCCGACCAGCAGCGCCATGGTGGCGACCAGGCCCACGGCCAGCGCGGCCAGGCCCGGGTACAGGAACAGCCAGCGCGGGCTGTAGACCAGCAGGAACCGCAGGTGGCGCCAGCCGTCGCGCCAGCTGCGCAGGTGCGGCGGGCGGCTGCGGCCGTCCTTCTTCAGGGTGGTCGGCACCTCGGTCATCTTCAGCCCGGACAGGCAGGACTTGACCACGACCTCGCTGGCGAACTCCATGCCCGAGGTGTGCAGGCCGATCCGCATGATCGAGTCGCGGCGGAAGCCGCGCAGGCCGCAGTGGAAGTCGCCGACCGGGGCCTTGAAGAACAGCTTGCCGATGAACGAGAGCACCGGGTTGCCCAGGTACTTGTGCAGCGGGGGCATGGCACCGGGCTCGATCCCGCCCTTGAACCGGTTGCCCATCACCACGTCCGCGCCCTCGCGCAGCTTCTCGACGAACGCGTCCAGGCTGGAGAAGTCGTAGCTGTCGTCGGCGTCGCCCATGATCACGTAGGTGCCGCGGCTGGCCTTGATACCGCCCATGAGGGCGTTGCCGTAGCCCTTGGCCTCGACGTCGACGACGCGCGCGCCCAGGTCACGCGCGATCTGCTGGGAGCCGTCGGTGCTGCCGTTGTCGGCGATCACGACCTCGCCGGCCACGCCGGACCGTTCCAGATAACCCAAGGCCTTGTTGATGCAGGTGGCCAGTGTCTCCGCCTCGTTGAGACAGGGCATCACAATCGACAGCTCAAGGGTCTCGTTGGGCTGATCCATGCTTTTCCGTTCGCTGGCAAACTGACGGTCGGGGAATGACTTCCGGGACAAAATGCTAGCCTCACCGAGATTCGGAGCCGCTAGCGCCTCCCCTCACAGATCAAACCTGCCAGCTGTCCCATTGGAACCAGGAGGAACTCACGTGCCCGGACTAGATGTCGTGCGCATCGAGATTAGCCGAGGGGTCACCGCTGTGCGTGACTCGGTCAAGGAGAAGGGTCTCGGCGCCACGGCCAACCTGGTCGCCGCGACCGCCGTGGGCCAGCTCACCTTCCCGGTCACCAAAGCGATGCGGCAGAACGAGCGCTTCCTCTTCCGGGGAGAAGAACTCCCGTACACGTTGCACCGCTACAACAACGCCTACCGCAACGAGCGCACCGTCGAGATCTCCATCGCGCGCTGGTTCCTCACCCGCGAGCCGAACGGCCGCATCCTGGAGATCGGCAAC
>CBIMJO010000770.1:0-5403 GCA_966244135.1 uncultured Actinocrispum sp.
TTGGCGAGTCAGGCGAGTCTCCAGCAACGCACGAGGCCCGCTTCGAGCCCCGATCAACAACCGGGCGGAGTCAAGAGAACCCCGCCGGATGTGCGCGCGAGCAGCCAACAACCCAGCGGCCTCGGCGTCATTGGCCAGCCCAAGGGCGGACAACGAAGCAGCAAGCGAAGCGGACTGCGAAGCCACCGCCCCCAACCGCCTGCCACCAACGAACTCCGCCCGCAACCGAGTAGCAGCAGCCACAGCGGCCCAAGCAGCGTTGCCCCGGCGCCGGAACCGCCCAGAAGCCCGAGCAGCCCAAGTCTTGGCGGAGACAAGGTCCCCCGCGGCCAAAGCCGCCTGAGCCCGAGTCAGCTGCGCCTCGGCATGCTCCTGATCCATCCGGATCCGCGGAAAGGCATCCAGCGCGAAGTCCAGCTCGGTAGCGGCATCCCGATGCAGCCCAGCGGCCAGCAAAGCCCGCGCCCGCTCAACGGCGACTACAGCGAGCATCCCGTCCGCATACGTCTCGTAAACAACCCGCGCACTGTCGAAGTCCCGCAGCGCCGCAGGGATGTTCCCTGCCAGCAGCTCACAAGACCCCCGCCCATGAATGGCCTTGGCCACGAGCCGCGGCTGCGAAAGCTCCCGCCCCAGCCGCTCACACCGGTCCAGATCAGCCAAAGCGGGGGTCACCCGCCCGGCGATCTGGTGCAACATGGCCCGGTTCAACAGGGTCCGCGCCAGCACGGTCCGCTCCCGGCGGAGCAGCGGAATGGCCTGGTCCATGCAGGCCAAAGCGTCGTCCATCCGCCCGACCAGCACCAGCAGCAGGCCCCGTTGCTGCAGCAGCACCCCCGCAGTGTCCGGAGTGGCCAGTGCGTCCGCCTGGTCCAGCAGCTCGAACCCGCGCGCCGTGTTGCCCAGCGCCGCTTCAGCGGCCGCCAGGCTGTTCAACAGCCGGACGGTCATCGCGGGGTCGTCGGCCGGGGATACCAGGGCCAGGCCGGCGCGCAGAGCCCGCGCGCCCACCAACGGCCGGCCCCTGTTCAGGGCGTCCAGGCCGCGCTGGTGGAGTTCCCGCACCCGCACCGGCCCAGTATCGCGAACGCTACAACGAGATCGCCGGTGTGGTGACCGTTCTTGTCGTGCCATCTGGCCGGACCACCAGCTGGGCCAGCCCCGGCGCGATCGTGTCCAGCACGAACCGGCCGTCCTCATCGGACACGGTGGCCTGGTCGCCGGCCGCCGCGCGCAGCTCAACTGGATGGCAGCCGGCCGGGGTCAGCCAGCCGTCCACCCGGATGGTGCCGTCCGGGTTGGGCCGGATGCTCACCATGATGGTCAGCGTCTCGCTGTCGAACGTGATCAGCCGGGACTGCTCGGCGTCCCCGCGCACGGCGGCCGGCTCGGTCAGCTCGGTCAGCCGCATCACCTCGAGGTCGACGTTCTCCAGCTCCACCGCGAACTTGATCCGGTCGAGCAGGCTGGCGGGCATCGGGTCCACGGTGCCCCACATGTCCTTGAGCCCGGACAGGATCGTGGTGTCGACCTCGTCCATGGGTTCGTCCGCCGCGGTGCTCACGAGCGCTCCTTCACCGGAAATCGGGCGACAGGGCGTCGCGCAGCTTGGCCAGGCAGCGGCCGCGGGTGGGGCCGATGCTGCCGCGGGGCATCCCGAGCGCCATGCTGACCACGTCGTAGTCGGGGCGCCGGGTGAACGCGATGATCCGCAGCAGCCGCTGGCACCGTTCGGACAGCTGCGCGACCGCGGTCCACAGCATCCGGCGGCGTTCGACGTCGACCCGTTCCTCCTCCGGCGTCGGCGCCACGTCGGGCAGCTCGGCGAACAGCACGTCCTTGGCGGGCAGCTCCATCCTGGTGGAGTTGCGCACCCGCCACGCCTCCCGCCGGGTGACCGTGATCAGCCAGCTGGTCAGCGCGATCGGGGTGCGGATCTCGCCGAGCGACCCGAGCAGCTTCAGCCAGGCGGTCTGCACGATGTCGCTGCTGGTGTCCCGGTCGAGCCCCTGCGCGCGGGCGACCTGCCAGAGCAGCGGGGTGAGCTCGTCCACCAGCTCACCCAGGCTCTGGTTGTCGCCCTCGCGCGCCGCCTGTAACAGGTCGGCCATGCGGGCGTGGTGCAAGGACGTGTCCGGCATGGTCAGCCGCTCGCCTTCTGGGCCTGCTCGATCGCGGCCCGCACCCGCTCGGTGGCGGTGTCCTTGTCGACCACCTTCAGGCCGATGCCCGGGTTGTCCTGCGCGACCTTGATCATCTGCGCGGTGATCTCGGCGGCGGCCAGCGGCGCGGCGAACGAGGTGCCGTCCCAGACCGCGAAACCCGCGCGGAAGTCGTCCGGATCCAGGGCACCCCGGTCGTTGCGGGGCGACACGCCCGCGGAGACGGCGCCCTGCACGTCGTTGGGGAACGTGCTGACGATCGCGGCCCCGGTCGCCCAGCAGCGCACCCAGGGCGCCTCGTTGGAGAACAACGCCTTGGTGTTGCTGGGGTTCAGCGCGCCGACGCTGAGAACCTGCGGCCCCGCACCGTTCTCCGGGCGCTCGGCCAGCGCGGCCGGGTAGAACCGGCGGCTGGTGGCGTCGTTGCCGGCCGCGGCCACGACGAGCACACCGAGCCGGCGCAGCGCGTCGATGGCCTGGGAGATCATCCCGGTGTAGCCCTCGGCGTCCGGGTTCTCGTCGAAGTAGCCCAGCGACAGCGAAACGACGTCGACCATGTCCTCGGGGTGCCCGCGCTGCGCGCGCTCGACCCGGTCCACCAGGCCCCACAACGCCAGCAGCACATCGCCTTCGTAGGCCACGCCGTCACTGTGCAGCACGCGGATCGCCAGCACGTTCGCGTCCGGCGCGACCTGGCGGATGATGCCGGCGATGAACGTGCCGTGCCCGGTGTCCCGGTCGAGCGTGCCCACCAGCGGGTTGTCCGTGACCGGCGCGTCCCAGAAGGTGCGGATCAGCTGGGTCGGCGTGACGTTCTGGTTCTGCTGCTCCTGCGCGCGGATCGCGTCCTGCAGCTGCGGGTAGACCGAGAGGAACCCGCCGGGCGGCGGCGGGGTCGAGCGGTCGGGCATGCCGAACCAGTCGTTCGGGCCGAGACCGCTGTCCACCACGGCGATCACCGGCCGCCGGTCGAGCTCCTGGCGCGCGGGCGGGGGAGCGAAGTAGGTCACCGGGATCCGGCCGGTCGTGCCGCTGCGGACATAGGTCGTGCCAGTTGGCGCGCCGCTGGCCTCCCAGGGCGTCCCTCCGATGTCGACAGTGCCGAACATCAGGTGCTCCACCGAGATCCGCATCGAGTCCTCGCGGTGCTCGGACGCGCGCAACGCCTGCAGCACCTGCCAGGCGTCCACCCGCAGCGCCTCGGACCGCCCCTCGACCGGCTGCAGGCCGACCGGCCGCGGCCCCCGCCCGCAGTGCCTGGTCTCCTTGTGGTTGCGGGGCATGACCAGGTCAACGCCCATCTTCTGGTTCACGAAAGCCTTGATGTCCCGGAACTTCCCGCCGTCGTTCAGCAGCTCCCAGCCGAACAGCATGGCACCGGTCCGGTACGCCGTGGAGCGTGGCCGCGGTTCCCGCGGCGCCACCGTCACCTCGGACGGGTTGAGCACGCGAGCGCCGTGCCGTTCCAGTAACGGCTGCGGCACAGCCGGTGCCGCACTGCCGTCGTCCGGGCCGAACGGTTCGGACTCGCAATGGACGAACTTGACCACCATGTAGCTTCTCCCCACTCGGGTCGCTCTACCACAGGTGCACGATTCTGGACGGCAGATACATCCGGCCAGATCACGAAACGGTTACGGCGTGCCGTTCCGCGGGTCCTTCCAGCTGCTCCTGTAGCGCGAAAAACGTTTCGGCGGCACGGATTCCGATCCATCCGGACGGCAGCAGCCCGGCCGGCAGGCCGGGGTCGAGATAGGGCAGCCGCCGCCAGTCGGTCAGCAGCCGCACGTAGTCGGCGAACGCCTCGCGGTCCGTTCTGCGACGACGTTTCCGGCCATGCGTGCTGACGAAATCCGCGTAGAGCCGTTCCAGCTGGTCGAGATCCCACCACAGCCGGACTTTCGCGGCAAGCTCGCCGAAGGCGAGGTGCTTGCCGTGGAACAGTTCCGCGTACCCGGTCAAGTCCAGCCGGCGCAACATGTTCTCGGTGGCCTCGGCCAGGTGGGCCGGCGCGATCCACACACCTGGCGCAGTTGTGCCAAAGCCGAGCCTGGTCAGCTCGGTGCGCAACGTGTGCCGTTTGCTCCGTTCGGACTCCGGCACCGAGAACACCGCGAGCAGCCAGCCGTCGGCGAGGGTGGCCCGTTCCCGCCGGAAGATCCGCCGGTCACCCTCGCGGAGGATGTCTTCGGCCTGAGTGGACAGTTGGTAACCCGCGACGTTGTTCCGGCGCACGGGTTCCAGCATGCCGCGGCGCTTGAGCCGGGAGATCGAGCTGCGCACCGCGGGCTCGTCCACGCCCAGGTCGGCCAGCAGGCTGATGATCTTGGCGACCGACAGCCAGCCGCCGGTCCTGCGGGCGTACAGGCCGTACACGGTCACGATGAGGTGCCGTGGCTGCGCTGTTTCCGGTACGCCCGTCACGTCCACAAGATACCGTCAGCGCGGGATCGGAATGGTCGGATCGCGGTCCTTCGGGTAGTCCAGCGCGTCGGCGAGGTCGCCGGGCAGCGACTCGTGGTCGATGCCGACCCGCAGCAGCAGCTCCCGGACCTGCCTGGGCTTGGCGCGGCTGAGGATGTCCAGGATGCCGGCGCGCACCCGGGCCAGGCGGCGCACGAACTGTTGCACGTCAACGGCACGCCCGGAGCGCATCGCGATCCAGCTCTCCTTGTACGCCCGCGCCCAGGTGGTCAGCTGGACCAGGTCGAACAACGTGGTGCCGGCGCTTTCCCGCTTGATGTCGATGAACTCGCTGCCGTCGAGCACCGGGTGCGGCCAGCCCAGGTGGTAGTCGGCGCCCGATCTGGTGCTGTACGCCCAGAGGAACGCCTCGCCGCCGTGGTCGAAGGTCCGGACCACGATGGACTTTCCCGGCAGCCCGTAGGCCTGCTGGATGGCGTCGGCCGCGGCCATCAGCTTGGTCGCGGTCTGCCCGGCGGCGAGCCGGACGTGCCCGCACCAGCCCTGCGGCGTGACCAGCGGATCGAGCACCGAACCGGGCAGCGGGCCATCCTCGGCGGCGATCGTGCGGTCCCACACCGATCGCAACTCAGCGCAAGCGTCCTGGAAACTCCCGGTCACATCCGTGATTATGCCGGGTTGTGGCCAGGTGCACTTTTGCCGAGTGTCCACTGTCATCTCGTCACACAATCAGGGGTACACGGCTACGGAACGTTGTCACCCGCGGACCGCTTTCCTAGGGTCGGCGGATGGCCACGAACGAGAAGCGAGCGGTGCG
>CBIMJO010000771.1:0-5392 GCA_966244135.1 uncultured Actinocrispum sp.
CGTTGCGGTCACGGAATCTCGGGTCCGTCAGGGCCCGTACGACACCGAAGGTTCCCCGCCCGTACATACCGTAGCAAATCGTGACGGTTCGCTTCTGGTTGAACGGATTCGGGCCGCGGTAGAACAGGGCCACGTCCTCGGCCAGCTGACCGTCCTTGAACAGCTTCGGCACGAAAAGCCGCCCCTCGGCCTGGAACCCGCCCGGGTCGTCCTCGGTTTTCCTTTCCAGGCTGGTCATCGGCAGGTCGATGGTCTCCAGCAGCTCCTTGGTGAGGAAGTTCCAGTCGGTGCCGCCGAGCACCACGAGGTGGCCGGTGTAGTCGGCCGGCCGGAAGTCCCGTGGCGCCGCCTTGATGTCCACCGTGTTGCCCGGGTTGATCGCCCGCACGTGCCCGTGCAGTTCGAACAGCGCGTCCAGGTCGGCCCAGGTGTACATGGAGACGAAGTCGGGGTTCTTCGGGTCGGCGTAGACGAACACCTTGCTCAGCGCGGTGCGCTGGTCCTCGCCCAGCTGCGCGCACACGATCGTCACGTCGTGGTTCACCGGGAACAGCCACATGCCGTCGGTCGCCGGGAGTGATTGCGGCGCCGGGGCGCCGAGCGGGGGCTCGTCGCGCAGCCGGATCAGGTCCTGCAGCAGCTGCTCGCGGGCGGTGAGCTCGTCCTCGGACAGCTTGGTGAGCGGAAGCACCCGGTAGGGCTCGGATTCCACCGATCGGGCGGTGGCGAAGAACGTGGCGTAGGCGTTGAGCCGCCTGGTCGGCACGACCGCCTTGTCCGGCGTCTCGTAGGCGGAGATCGACGCGACGCTCAGCCCGAGGGCGTCGGCCAGCTGCTTCTGTGTGAGGCTCAACCAGGACCAGTGCCGCTCCCGCAGGGCGCGCAGACGGTCGGCCAGGTTTCCGCTGCCACTCACCGGTGTCAACCTTCCAGTGAACTCGGGTGTTCTTCAGTGTGAATCTGTGGATTCAGTTTTCTTCAGTTGGAGTTGAGTCTTCTGGACCCGATCTCCGGCGTGTACAGTTGGGAACCACAGCGTAGCAGACATGATCTGGCTCAGCTGAAATTTCCTGAAGTTCAGGACAAGGGCGCTGCGACCGAGAGGGGGTCGTCATGACCGCACTTCCTGTGCTCCCCAGGCACCGGGCCATCATCGCGGTGGATATCGAGGGATCCACGCACAGAACCAACATGGGCCGGGCGCAGCTGCGCGACGCCATGTACGACCTGCTCGAACAGGCCCTGGAGATGGCCGGGATCTCGGAGCAGTACCGCGACATGCTCGACCGGGGCGACGGCGTGCTGGTGCTGGTCCGTCCGGTGGACGACCTGCCGAAGACCACCCTGCTCACCACGGTGATCCCCACCCTCAGCGACCTGTTGTGCCAGCTCGAGTTCGAGCGCCCGGAGCACAGTTTCCGGCTGCGCGCGGCGATCCACTCCGGCGAGGTCCACTACGACAAGCGGGGCGTGTACGGCGAGGACGTCGACATCACCTGCCGCCTGCTGGACGCCCCCGAGGTCAAGGGAAAACTGCGCGGCACCACCGCCCCCATGGTCCTCGTGGTGTCCGAGCAGATCTACATGTCCGTCATCCGCCACGACTACGACGGCATCGACCGCACCACCTACCACCGCCTCACCCAGGTCCGCCTCGGCGACGGCTGGCACCAGGGCTGGGTCCACGTCCCCACGATCACCGCACACCACCAGCTCGCGGGCTGACCCTCGCCTGAAGTTTCCTGAAGCCTGAGGGTTTGGATCGGCGAGTTCCGGGGTACCGCCCTGAAGTTTCCTGAAGGCCGGGTCAGGGGCGGATTTCGGCGATGTGCGCGGTGATCTGGGCGAGGATGGCGGGGGTGTTGGTGTCGAGGTAGAAGTGGTCGCCCGGGTAGGTGCGGAGGTCGAACTTGCCGGTGGTGTGGATCGACCAGGCCTGGGCTTGGGTGGGCGTGACCTTGGGGTCCTGGTCGCCGGTGAGGGCGTAGATGGGGCAGGCGATGGTGGCTTCGGTGGTGTTGGTGTAGGTCTCGACGGCGCGGTAGTCGTTGCGGATCGCCGGCAGCACCATCTCCTGGATGTCCGGGTCGTCCAGCAGCTGGGAACCCGCGCCGCCCAGGCGTTTCACCTCCGCGATCAACGCCTTGTCGGGCAGTTTGTACGTGCCGTCGTCCACGCTCTGGCTCGGTGCGCGGCGGGCCGAGGCGAACAACGCGGCCGGGGCCGCACCCGCTTTTTCCATCCGCTGCGCCAGTTCGAACCCGATGGTCGCGCCCATGCTGTGCCCGAACAGGGTGACCGGCCGGTCCAGCCACGGCCGCAGCGCCACCATCAGCTCGTCCGCCATCGCCGGCACCGTCTCCACGAACGGCTCCATCCGGCGGTCCTGCCGCCCCGGGTACTGCACCGCTATCACGTCCACGCCCGGCGACAACGCCTTGGCGAACCCCACGAAGTAGCTCGCGGCGCCGCCCGCGTGCGGCAGGCACACCAGCCGGGTGGGCGCGTCCGGCGCCGGGTCGAACCTGCGGATCCACGCGTCGGCGGTCATGTGTTCATCCTGCCAGCTCGGCCAGACGCCGCTCCAGGCCGTCGAGGCAGCGGTCGGTCGCGTACCGGAACACCTCGTCGTGGAACCTGGCCAGGGCCTCCGGGCTGCTGCTCAGCCGCGCCACGAAGTGTCCAACCGCGGCCATGCCGGGCAGGTCGTCGCGGTCCCGGTACGGCAGGTAGTGCGGGCTGTTGCTGGTGCCGCGGCTGGGGTTGTCCTGCATCGCGATGTACTGGCACGCGGTGGACATCAGCACGTTGTAGGCGAGCACGCTCTCCGCGCCGAACCCGGCCTCCTGCAGCAGCCGCACACCCAGGTCGATCGTGACCGCGGCGACCTCCACCGGCGGCCCGTACATCGCCAGCCGGTACGCGGTGCCCGGGTAGGACCTCAGCACCTTGCGGTGGTTGTCGAGCATCACGGAGAACCACTCGCGCCACGGCAACGTCTCCGGTGGCGTCTCGACCTCGAGGATGACCCGTTCCAGCACCAGCGAGACGACCGCCTCCCGGTCACCCACATGGTGGTAGACCACCGCCGGCGACGCCTCGATCTCCGCCGCGAGCTGCCGCAGCGTCCAGTTCTCCAGGCCTCGCTCCGCGGTCAGCCGGACCGCCGAGTCGACGATCTGCCCGGCCGTGATCGCGGGCAGACCAGCGCCGTTGCGAGACCGCGGCCGGTGCGGAAGGTCCACCATGACCTGACAGTATCCGCCGATTACAAAGAGATTGCCGGGAGATCGACGCCGTGTGCCGCGGTGGCGGCGACATCCCGCACGCGCGGACTCCAGATCGCGTGCCCGTGTGCGGTCCACAACGGGATCACCGGCAGATCACGCAGGATCTGGTTCTCCGCGAGCCGGTACTGCTGGGCCCGTTCGGCCGGATCGGCGGAGGCCGCGGCGGCGTCCAGGAACTGTTGCACCGAAGGAACACCGAGCTTGGTGAAGAACTCGTACGGGCTCAGGCTGTCCACCCGCAGGTCCTTCTGCTCGATCTTGACGCCGGACTTGGTGTCCACCCCCAGCGCCGAATGCACCTGGTCCGCAACCGGTCCCGCCCGCAACGCCACCGAAGTCAGACCGGACTGGGCCTTCAACGACATCGCCGCGGCCGCGTCGAGGTTGCACGCCCGGCACGCGCCGGACCGTTCACCGGGCGACAGCGCGGGCGGGATCAACGCGGTGGCGGCATCGACCTGGTTGTCCATCGGCCCGGCGGCCAAAGCCTTGCGGTCCAACGACATCGAGACGGCGAACCGGGCGGCGGCCTCGGGTGCGTCCGCCCCGAACGCCAGGACCGACAGCCGCGGCCGGGGCCAGATCGCGTGCCGGTCGGCGAAGTCCTTGTGCATGGCCTCGTGCCGTGAACCGGGCACGACCAGGGACATGTCCAGCGTCCCGGCGACGACCTCGTCGTACGCCTTGGCGGGATCGTCGAAGAGGCGGACTTCGACCACGTTGACCTTGCCCGGGGCCTTGGCCATGCGCACCAGCCGGTAGGAGTGCCTTGGCCGGTCCGGATCCGGATTCGGATCCAGCATGAACGGGCCGTTGCCGGCATCCGGCTTGTCCATGCGGACCGGCAGCGAGCGTTCCGACGCCAGCATCGCGGGGACCTCGCTCATCGGCTGGGCGAACACGACCTGGACGGTCTGCGGATCCACCGCGGTGGCGACGCCGCCCGGCAGCGGATGGAGCATCGCCCAAGCGTCCACATAGGACTGTGCGGTGACCGGTGCGCCGTCGATGTACTTGTCCGGCTTGAGTTTGATCGTCCACGTCCGGAGGTCGGCGGACGTCACAGACTCGGCCGCGCGCGGAGTGACCTTGCCGGTCGCGGGGTCGTAGTCGATCAGGGGAGTCCACAACGCGAAGATGAACGACGGCTCATCCAGTATCGGCCCGTTCGGGAAGCCGATCCGCAGCGTGCCTTCCGGCGGTGGGGGCGGCGGGGAGTCAGTGCACGCCGTGGCCAGCAACGCCGCCGCGAGCAGGACGACCGTCAATCGCATGCGGCACTTCCTACCAGACGGAAACTTTCGCGGTACGACGAAAGTACGTTGTGTGCGCCCGATCGCGGTCCTAGTGTGGCCTTCGTGCGTAACTGGGTGGTCACTGTCGCTTTGTCCGCCACCATGCTCACTGTCGGGTCGGTGGCGCCCGCGAGCGCGTGTGAGGACGTGCCGCACCACGCGGCGCCGCAGGCCAGGGCCGCGGGCGCGCCCGAGGCGATCAAGAACGTGAAACTGCTGGCCAACCTGCCGGAGGCGCAGGGCGCGATCTCGATCAGCTTCCTGCAGTACGGCTGGCGCGACGTGATGATGGTGTCCGGGGAGTTCGGCCTGAAGGCCTACGACCTGGCCAACCCCGCCAAACCCAAGCTGGTCGGCGAGCTGAACCTGCCGGGGATGTGGGAGACCGAGAACACCGAGGTGGACCAGAAGCGCAAGCTGGTCTTCTTGTCCCGCGACCCGAGGGCGTTCGGCGGCAACACGCACACCGGTGAGTCCGGCATCTACGTCGTGGACGCGGCCAAGCCGGAGAACCTGAACGTGCTCAGCTACGTCAAGGTCCCGACCGGCCACACCACCAGCTGCATCAACGAGTGCAAGTACGTCTGGACCGGTGGCCCGGCCAAGGCCGACGACCAGCCCGCGGACTGGGGCGGCCGGCCGATCTTCGTCACCGACATGCGCGATCCGCGCCACCCCAAGGTGAACCCGAACCCGATCGAGCTGGCGCGCAACGACGGCAAGACCGACTACGTGCACGACGTCCAGGTCGACGAGATGGGCATCGCCTGGGCGTCCGGCCGCGGCGGTGTGCGCGGCTACTGGACC
>CBIMJO010000772.1:0-5388 GCA_966244135.1 uncultured Actinocrispum sp.
TCGCATCGATCGTGGCGCTGTCGCGCTCGGGAGCCGCACTCGTTGTGGCCTTACCGCATGGGGAGCCGCGCTGACAGTGGCCCGGCCCGTGCCTGGGAGTCGCATCGATCGTGGCGCTGTCGCGCTCGGGAGCCGCACTCGTTGTGGCCTTACCAGCCGCACTGGCAGTGGCCCGGCCCGTGCTCAGCAGCCGCACCGGCGTTGGTCTCCCGCGTCGGCACCACGCCGGTTGCGGCCCTGGCCGCGCTCGGAGTCCGGCCCGCAGCCTCAGCCGCATCCGCTGTGGGGAGCTGCCCGAGCCTGAGAGCGGCATGTGTCGTGGCTATCCCGCGCTCGAGAGCCATACCGCAGCGGCCCCCGGTGCCGAGAGCCGCGTCGGCTATGGCCTCTGCCCGTGTCCCGGAGGCGCGGCCCGCTGTGGTCCGCCCACACCCGTCCGGCGTCTCAGTCTCGGCGGGGCTGAGTCGGGCCGTATTCCCCCGCCGTGGCATTTTTGTGTCAGTGCGGCCGGAGTTATCCACAGGCAGCACTTCGCCGCTGGCGTGTGGCTGCCGTGATGGCGATGCTTGGTGTGGATCAGGTCATGGGAGGGTGTCCGCGTGGTGGTTGAGTTCGGTCTTGATGGGCGGTGGTGATTGGGTGACGGCGGCCGTTGAGGAGAAGGCGGGCGATCAGCGCCCGCGGCGGGGGATCGGGATCACGTCGCTGGAGATCCTGTGTGTCCTGTTGGTGCTCGCGGTGGTGTTCCAGGACTCGCTGGCGAGCATTCTGGACATCCCGAAGCTGCGCACCGCGTCCACTGTGTTCGTGGCGGTGTGCGTGCAGGCGTTGCCGTTCTTGGTGCTGGGTGTGGTGATCAGCGGCGCGATCGCGGCGTACGTGCCGGCCAGCGTGTTGCGGAAAGCGTTACCTCGTAAGGAAGTCCTGGCCGTGCCGGTGGCTGGGGTCGCGGGGGTGGCGTTGCCCGGGTGTGAATGCGCTTCGGTTCCGGTGTCACGGCGGCTGATCCAGCAGGGTGTGCCGTCGTCGGTGGCGTTGGCGTTCCTGCTGGCGGCACCGGCGGTGAACCCGATCGTCCTGGTCGCCACGGCGGTCGCGTTCCCTGGCAAGCCCGAGCTTGTCCTTGCGCGCTTCGTCGGTTCTCTCGCCACCGCGATCGTCATGGGCTGGTTGTGGGCGCGGTTCGGGAAGCTGGAGTGGATCGCCGCCCGCGCCCTCGAACGCCTCCCCGAACACACCGGGGGTTCGCGCTGGAAGACGTTCGTTGAGGCGATCCGGCACGACCTGGTCGAGTCGGGTGGCTTCCTCGTGATCGGTGGCGTGACCGCGGCGGCCTTGAACGTCTACGCCAAACCGGAGTGGCTGGACGCGATCGGCGGCAACATCGCGCTGGGTGTCATCGTGATGGCGTTCCTCGCGGTGATCCTGGCGATCTGCAGCGAGGCCGACGCGTTCGTGGCGGCGTCGCTGTCGATGCTGCCGCTGTTGCCGCGCCTGGTCTTCCTCGTCGTCGGGCCGGTCGTCGACGTGAAGCTGATCGCGTTGCAGGTCGGCACGTTCGGCAAGTCGTTCGCGTTCAGGTTCGCCCCGATCACCTTCGTCGTGGCCATCGCCTGTGCTGTGGTGACCGGTCTGCTCGTCTTCGGAGGCACGGGATGAGGCGCGAAACGCAGAACATCCTGCTGGTGCTGCTGGGCGGGGCACTGCTGAAGATCTCGCTGAACGGCACCTACCTGCGTTATGTGAAGCCCGCGCAGTTGCCGTGGCTGATCGCCGCTGGGGTGATCATGGTCGTGGTGGCGTTTGTGTCGATCGGCCGCGACATCATCGCCGCCCGCCATCCGTCCGAAGTGGTCGAACAAGAGCACGACCACCACCACGGCTCATACAGCACATGGCTGCTGCTCCTACCGGTACTGGCCGTCTTCCTGATCGCCCCGCCAGCCCTTGGCGAGGACTCGGTCAACCGCTCCGAGAACCGAACCCCACCACCCACCTCAAGCGAGGAGTTCGGCTTCCCAGCTCTCCCCGCAGGTGACGTCATCGATCAGAGCATGCGCGACTTCGTGGAACGCGCGGCCTGGGACAAGTCCGGCTCGCTGAACAACCGGCCCGTCCGTCTCATCGGCTTCGTAGTCCACAAAGACGCGGACACCTACCTGGCCCGCCTCACCATCGGCTGCTGCGCCGCGGACGCCTACCCGGTCAAGGTCAAACTGGACGGCCCCACGGTCGAGACCCTCCCCAGCGACTCCTGGATCCAGGCCACAGTGACCTACCAACCAGGAACCTCAACAAAAGAATCCCGCTATACCCCGACAGTGACGGTGAAAGACCTCAAACCCACCGCCGAACCCGAAGACCCCTACGAGTACTAACCCGCCCAACCCAGCAGCGGAGCGTCCTCGCCCCGCTGCTCCAGGCGCCGCTCCACACCTCAAGTCGTCCGATACCAAGCGCCGATCTTGGGCATCGATCCCCGGCGGGTCGCCGTGCTCGCGGGCATGGCGCTGACGTCCGGCGGGCCGACCGTGAGCGGCTACCTCCGCATCCACAACGAGATCGAGAAGTTCTCCGCCGGTTGCGGCGAGCTGTGCTCGGCCTTGGGACGCTCGCAGTTCATCGCTGCAGTGCACCGCGACAGCCACCGGCCCCGGCAGCCGAAAGCTGCCGGGGCTGGTCTGGGTCTCTAGGTGCTGTCAGGGTTTGGTGCAGGCGGCGCAGGTGCCGAAGATCTCGACGGTGTGGCTGACCTCGGAGAAGCCGTTCTCCTCGGCGACGCGGTCGGCCCACTTCTCGACGGCCGGTCCTTCCACCTCGACCGTGCGGCCGCAGACGCGGCATACCAGGTGATGGTGGTGGTGCTGGGAGCAGCGGCGGTAGATCGCCTCGCCGCTGTCGGTGCGCAGGACATCCACCTCACCGGCGTCCGCCAGCGACTGCAACGTGCGGTAGACGGTGGTCAGGCCGATGCCCTCGCCGCGTTTGCGCAGCTCCTCGTGGAGGTCCTGGGCCGAGCGGAACTCGTCGAGGTCGTCCAGCAGTCCGGCCACGGCGGCACGCTGCTTGGTCGACCGACGGGCGGTGGTGGCCTGGGTGCGATTCGGGATGGACATCAGCCCCGAGCCTCCTCCACATGCGCCACCGCGTCCACCACGATATGCGACAAGTGCTCATCGACCAGGCGGTACACGACCTCACGGCCGTGCCGCTCACCCTCGACCACGCCGGCCGACTTCAGCACGCGCAGGTGCTGGCTGATCAGCGGCTGAGCCACGCCCAGCACGTCGACCAGTTCGTGGACGCACCGGTCCGACTCGCGCAGCTGCAGCACGATCGAGATCCGCACCGGCGCCGCCAGCGCCCGCAGCAGATCACCCGCCGCCGTCAGCGTCGACGGTGCCCGGACCGCCACCGGCTCGACGGACGGCCGCTCCGGTGAGTGCTCCTGTTGCGCAGCCTCTGTGCTCACACTGCTGCTCGCTGCCGCCCTGTCCAGCATTGGCCGCCGCCTTACTCCTCGATGCGCCCCTGTTCACCCAAGTCTAGTCGCTAATGATTTCCGTAGTCGTGTTCAACGCAGCTGAATGATCGCGATGACCACCAGCAGGACGAAGACGCCGACGCGCATCACCCGATCGGTGGGGCTGAGCGCCTTCCAGGTCGCGGCGAGCAGCACACCCACCCCGAGGGCCAGCACGCCCAGCAACAGCGCGCCGAGTGGCCCGCTGATCCCCACACCGGCCGCGAACAGCCCGATGACCACGACGAACACCAGGATGGGCCGCACCCTGGCCAGCGGGCCGTCGCCCGGGAGCAGCTTCGCCCGCATGTTCCTTCTGCCTGGCACGGTGGGCCTCCTCGGCTCGGCGATACCGTGACGCCGATCCTAGGAAAGGGGCGCGACGCCGTGCTTTTGGTCTGCAGTTTCACGGTGCCCGGCACCGACACGCCCGAGTTCACGGCGCTCGCCGACCGGGCGATCTCCCTGCTCACCGCCCAGCCCGGCTGCCGGCACGCCATCCTCGGCCACTCCGCCGACGAGCCCTCTCGCTGGACCCTGACCGTCGAGTTCGCCTCCGTGGTCGCCTACCGCCGCGCTATGTCGCCCTTCGACGTGCGCGAACACGTCATCCCGTTCCTGTCCCGCGGCGACGCCTCGGCCTACGAGATCGTCACCGAAGCGGCCAACGGCCAGCTCACCCACCACACCAGCCTCGTCGCCGAGGACGCCGCCACGGTCCGGCCCGGCGACGCCAGCGGCCCCGCCACACCCCGGTCATAGTCCGACGCGCCCTGGTCATAGTCCGACGCGCTCCTGGTTGAGCCAGCCGCGCCCCGGTCGTAACCCACTCACGCCCTGGTCGCAGCCGCACGACGCTGGTTCAGCTGAGGCCACCGCAGGACTCGATCCTCTTCAGGCAGGGCTGGGTGAGGTCAAGCCGGGCCCCGTCCGAGTCAGGCGCTGGTTCGGGCAGGTGAGTACGCGGCGGCTCACAAGTGAGCCAGACAGGTTAGTCAGGCGGCGGGCTCACAAGTAAGTCAGGCGGCGTCTTCGCGGGTGAACCAGGCGGGTGAGCCGGGCGGGTGCTCGCAGGTGAGTCAGGCAGCGTGGTCGCAGGTCGGACAGGTGCAGTCGCCACAGGTGCAGTTCGCGCACGAGTCCACGCACGCCGCACACGAGCAGGCCGCGTGGTTGCAGGTCGGGCATGCACAGTCCGTGCATGAGCACACCGCGCACGAGTCCGAGCAGTGCGGGCAGACGCAGCTGTCGCACTCGTCGTAGTGCACTCCGGCCTCGGTGACGTGCTCGCGGTGGACGTGCCCGTCGTGCAGGTAGTCGACGTGATCGGCGTGTACGACGGCGTCGTGCCCGCAGCCTGGCCCATGGGTGTGCCGGTGGGTCTCGGCCTGCCGGTGCGCGACTGTCGTCATGTTGTGGTCCTTTCGGCGGTATCCTTCCTGCTGAATGGTCGAATGCGAATCCGTGCATCACAATTCGGATCCGTGATGATCAAGCCGATGGGGTGATAGGGGAATCCCCTCGTGGTGGCCGGTGACAGGCGGCTACGCTGACAACTCCCCGAGCTGTTCCCCGTGTAGATGTATGGAGTGTTCGTGCCCGCCGATCGGATCGATACCGTAGTCAGCCTTTGCAAGCGCCGTGGCTTCGTCTACCCGTCGGGGGAGATCTACGGCGGAACACGTTCGGCTTGGGACTACGGGCCGCTCGGCGTGGAGCTGAAGGACAACATCAAGCGGCAGTGGTGGAAGTCCGTCGTGCAGGGCCGCGACGACGTGGTCGGCCTCGACTCGTCGGTCATCCTCCCGCGCGAGGTGTGGGTCGCATCCGGCCACGAGAAGGTCTTCACCGACCCGCTCGTGGAG
>CBIMJO010000773.1:0-5387 GCA_966244135.1 uncultured Actinocrispum sp.
GCCAGGCAGGCCCCGGCGATCCCGCCGCCGCCCCCGACCGGGATGACCACCGACCGCAGCTGCGGGACCTCTTCGATCAGCTCCAGGGTGGCCGTGCCCTGGCCGCTGATGACGTCCGGGTTGTCGTAGGCGTCGACCACCGCGTACCCGGTCCGGGCCTGGATCTCCGCGACCCGGCCGACCCGGTCGGCCAGCGTGGTCCCGGCCAGCACGACCTCGGCACCGGCATGGCGGATGGCGGCGAGCTTGGTGGCGGGCGCGTCCTCCGGCAGGACGACCGTGACCGGCAGGCCGAATTGGCCCGCGGCAACGGCGACCGCGATGCCGTGGTTCCCGGTACTTTGCGCGACCACCCCGGGAGACGATCTCTCCTCGGCCACCCGGCCGACCGCCCGCAACGCGCCGCGCAGCTTGTACGAGCCCGTGCGCTGCAGGTTCTCGGCCTTCAGCCAGACCTCGCGGCCGGCCAGCCGGTCGATGCCGGCCGAGCGCAGCACCGGGGTGCGCACGACTTTCCCGGCCAGGCCGCGGGCCGCTGCCAGGACGTCCGCGCGGGCCAGTGGCGGTGAGTCGGTGTGCAGGGAGAGCATGCCCGCGATGATCAGCGGCGCACGTCCGTGTCACGTCTTGGTGATGTCATGAACGTGTAACAGTGACGGCGACTAATCGCCGTTCGTGGCGGGGGTCACAGCACAGCCGTCACTGGCCTCACTGCAGGTGCAGGCGGAACACCGGGAAGCCGGGGGCGATGCCGAGCAGGGTCTCCTCGCTCGACTCGTGGCTGATGCCCTCGCCGAAGAACTTGCCGACCTCCCAGGCCCACTTCTTCAGGTACAGCCGCAGGATGTCGGGCTTGTCCTGGTCGGCCAGCTCGGTGACGGTGAACGTCTGGCGCTTGCGGCCCAGCCGCAGCTCGCCGCCGCCGACCACGCGCATGTTGCGCACCCACTGGGTGTGCCCGCGCGGTGCCACCAGGTAGGTCTCGCCGTCGATGGTCAGCGGGTTGACCGCGGTGGTGCGCCACTGCCCGCTCTTGCGGCCCTTCACGGCCAGCAGCCGCGTGCCGTACAGGCTCACTCCGACCTTGGCCAGCCACCGGACGGCGTTGTTGAAGATCTTGTCGGCGCCGGTGGGCTGGATGTTGCGGCTGGTGTCGTTCATGACTGTGAGCTCCTGATCTGTAACTAGTGATCTGATTTGCGAGCGGTGCTCTCTGTTGTGACCAGTAGACACGAGAGCGCCGGTAGCTGTCAAGAGCAGTGCTCTCGAAATTGACTGCTGCTCTCGTCACTGTCAGACTGGGCGCATGGGTGCCACGAAAACGGCTCGCGAGCTGGCGAGGATCGAACTGACGCAGGCGATCAAGGACGAGGCCCGGCGGCAGCTGGCGGTGGACGGGCCGCAGAAGCTGTCCCTGCGGTCCATCTCTCGCGCGCTGGAGATGGTGTCCTCGTCGCTGTTCCGCTACTTCCCGAGCCGCGACGACCTGCTCACCGCGCTGATCATCGACGCCTACAACGCGATGGGGGACGCGGCGGAGCAGGCGGCGCAGGAGGGTGCGCCGAGGGAGGCATGGATCGCGGCCTGTCACGCGGTGCGGGCGTGGGCCAAGCAGAACCCGCATGAGTACGCGCTGATCTACGGCTCGCCGATCCCGGGGTACGAGGCGCCGCAGGACACCGTCGCGGCCGCGGCCCGCGTGCCGTTGCTGCTGATCGGGCTGGTCGACAAGGCCTGGCGGGGGATGCGGGTGGAGTACGGCGAGCCGAGCCCGCCGCTGACCCCGGGCCTGGCCGCGCAGTGGGCGGAGGTCGGGCGGCAGATCGCGCCGGAGCTGCCGGTGGAGGTGCTCAACCGCGGTGGCATCGTCTGGTCCCAGCTGTTCGGCATGCTCAGTTTCGAGCTGTTCGGTCAGTTCGTGGGCTCGGTCGACCCCGCCGACGAGTTCTTCGCCCACGCTGTCGGACAGATGGCGGACTTCGTCGGACTCAAGTCCCCATTTTGACACTTCCTTAACTTCACAAGTTTGTGAATGACGAGTATTGCTTGAAGGGTGACGAACATCAACGGTCTGCCGACCGAACGAAGTTGTCCCCTTGATCCCGCCGACGGCCTGGACGGGCTCGATCCCGTCGTCCGGATGACCTACCCGGACGGCCATGAGGGCTGGCTGGTGACCGGCCGGCACGAGGCCCGCGAAGTACTGGCCAGCCCGGCCATGAGCAACCGCGTCGACCTGGTCCGCTCGCCCATCCCGCGCGCGGTCCTGTCCGACCCGGACTTCGTGACCCCGCCGGGCATGTTCAACCGGATGGACCCGCCGGACCACACCCGCATCCGCCGGATGCTGATCGGCGAGTTCACCGTGCACCGGATGAACGCGCTGGCGCCCCGGATCGCCGAGATCACCGAGCAGCACCTCGACGCGATGGAGCGGACCGGCCCGCCGGTGGACCTCGTCCCCGCTTTCGCACTGCCGATCCCGTCGCTGGTCATCTGCGAGCTGCTCGGCATCCCCTACGAGCGCCGGGACGTGTTCCAGCACTCCGCCGCCACGATGCTGCGCATCGACACCCCCGTGGACGTCGCCATGAAGGCGTGGGAGGACCTGAGGGTGCTGCTGCGTGAGGTAGTGGACGCCAAGCGGGCCCGGCCGGCCGGCGATCTGCTCGGTGGTCTGTGCGCGAAGAACGAGCTCACCAGGGAGGAGCTCGTCACGATCGCGACCGTGCTGCTGATCGCGGGCCACGAGACCACGGCGAACATGCTGGCGATCGGCACGTACGCGCTGCTGCGGCACCCCGACCAGCGGCAGGCGATGCTGGACGACCCGGCGCGGGCGGTCGAGGAGATGCTGCGCTACCTGTCGATCATCCACATCGGACCGGTGCGCACCGCCCTGCGGGACGTCGAGATCGAGGGCCACCACATCGCCGCCGGCGAGTCGGTGACGATCTCGGTCCCGGCGGCCAACCGGGACGAGGCCAGGTTCGCCGGCCCGGACACCCTCGACCTGACCCGCGACGCGCACGGGCACCTGGCGTTCGGCCACGGCATCCACCAGTGCCTCGGCCAGCAGCTGGCCCGGATCGAGATGCGCGTCGGCTACTCCGCGCTGCTGCGCCGGTTCCCCTCGCTGCGCCTCGCCGGGGACGTGGAGTTCCGCACCGGGATGGCCATCTACGGCGTGCACACCCTGCCGGTCGGCTGGGACACGTAAATTCACCCTGTGAGCTCACCACTGTTCGTCCATGAGTTCGGTCCCGCCGACGGCCGCCCGTTGCTGGCGTTGCACGGCCTGACCGGCCACGGCGCCCGCTGGCGCCGGTTCGCCGCGGCGCACCTGCCCGGCTGGCGCGTGATCGCCCCGGATCTGCGGGGGCACGGCGGGTCGACGTGGAACCCGCCGTGGACGCTGGAGACGTTCGCGCAGGACGTGCTCGCCGTGCTGGACGACCTGGGGCTGGGGCCGGTGCCCGTGATGGGGCACTCGTACGGCGGCGCGATCTCGGTGTACCTGGCCCGGCTGGCCCCGGACCGGATCAGCAAGGTGATCCTGGCCGACCCCGCCATCGGCCTGGACCCCGCGGAGTCGTTGCGGGACGCGGAAGACGCCCGTACCGAGGACGTCTACGCGACCCTTGACGCGGCCCGCGCGGCCCAGGCCGAGCGGTGGCCGTTCGCCAGCGACGAGCAGCTGTCCGACGAGCTGGGCGACGGGATGCACCAGAACACCGAGGACGGCACCTGGCGGCGGCGCTACTCCCCGGCGATGGGCGTGACCGCGTGGAGCGAGATGGCCCGTCCGCTGGTCACCCCACCCGCGTCCATGCCGACGCTGCTCATCCCGGCCAAGGGCGCGGACTTCGTGACGTTCGAGCACATCGAGGCGTTCCGGTCCGCGCTCGGCGACAGCCTGACCGTGCGCGAGATGGACTGCGGCCACCTCGTCTACCTGGAGCACCCTGACGAGTACGCCGGGATTGTCAACGCTTTCCTTGCCTGACACCGTTTACCAGCGCCAGGGCGTGCTCGCGGCCCGGGCAGGGGCGTGCGTCCCCGCCGAACGGGAACGTGCTGATCTCCAGCCGTACCACCGTTCCGGCGGGGATAGTGACCCCGTCGGCCTCGGCGTCGCTTAGGGCCTGCCGCCGGGTGAACCGGACCGGAGGCTCGTCCGGGCTGGTGATCATGGCCGCGGTCGCCGCGTACGCCTGGACGAGCAGACCGATCCGGTTGGCCAGCAGCTCGGGTTCGGCGGGCGGGGCGAGTTTCACCAGGGTGGCCACGGCCTCGTCGGGTTCGGCGCCGCCGTGGTACGCCGCCGCCACCTCACGGACCGCCTCCAGCGCGGCGGGCACGTCGGCGAAGCCCAAAGTCTCGGCCAGCACGGCAGTCGGAACGTCGTGAGCGTCCATTGTGGACTCTTCGGCTCGCGCTCGCAGGACCGCCGGGGCGAGAGCGGCGAGTTCCCGCTCGACCAGCGCCCGCCGCCTCGCATGCGTCTCGCCGCTGCTGAACCGGACCACCGACGACCGCAGCCAGCGCATCGTGCCCATCGGGCCGGGCTCCGGCGGTGGTGGCGCGAACCGGGGGTCGGCGATGATGGCCTGCACGGTCCGGGGGTCGGTGACATCCATGCCGTGACGGTAGAGCGAGAACGTTTCGGCCGCGGCCGCACTGTCCGGGCAACCTCCCGGCGGTCCCACCTCGTACTCATGGCCGAGGCGAGAGGAGCTGCCGATGGGGGAACGCGACGAGGAGTTCGCCGGCTTCGTCAGATCACGGATGGCGGCGCTGCGGCGGACGGCGTTCTTGTTGTGCGGCGACTGGCACAAGGCCGAGGACCTGGTGCAGAACGCGCTGCTCAAGGCGTTCCGGGCGTGGGCGAGGGTCCGCCCCGGCGAGGAGGACGCCTACGTCCGCAAGGTCCTCGTCCGGGTCGCGATCGACGACTCCCGCCGGTTCTGGCACCGCGAGACGGCGGCACCGGAGCTGCCGGACGCGGCGACGTCCATCGTGGACACCGAGGGGTCGGTGGACGTCCGCCGCGCACTGGCGGCGCTGCCCGTGCGTCAACGAGCCGCGGTCGTGCTGCGGTACTGGGAGGACCTCCCGGTCGAGGAGGTCGGCCGGCTGCTCGGCTGCGCGCCTGGCACGGTGAAGAGCCAGTGCGCCAAGGGACTCGCCTCGCTTCGCCGGACACTGATCGCGTCGGAGGACATGGAATGAACGAGCACACCGAGGCCCGCATGCTGCTCGAGCGGGCGCTGGGCACCGAACCGGAGATCGGTCTGGACGCCGGGCACGTCCTCGAGTTCGCCCGCAGGGGCGTGCGGCGCCGCCGCGCGGCCATGATCGGCGCGACCGCCACCGTGGTCGTCGGC
>CBIMJO010000774.1:0-5387 GCA_966244135.1 uncultured Actinocrispum sp.
GGGGAGCGGATGCTCGCCCGGACGGACAGCGAGGTGACCTCGCGGATCGAGCAGACCGCGGCCATGGTGATGGCCAAGGGCGTCGAGGACACGACTTTCTACCGCTACAACCGGTTCGTGGCGTTGAACGAGGTCGGCAGCGATCCCGGTCGCTTCGGTGTCTCGGTGGAGGAGTTCCACACGAAGACCGCCGCGGCCCTGGAGTCGGGCATGACCGCACTGTCCACTCACGACACCAAGCGGTCCGAGGATGTTCGCGCCCGGCTCGCCGTGCTGTCGGAGATCCCCGCCGAGTTCGCCTCGGCGGTGCGGCGCTGGACCGAGAAGGTCCCGTTGCCGGAGCCGACGCTGAACCTGTTGGCGTGGCAGACAGTCGTTGGTGCTTGGCCGATCTCCGAGGCGCGTCTGCAGGCATACCTGGAGAAAGCCTCGCGGGAGGCCAAGATCGCCACCAGCTGGACCGACCGCAACGAGGAGTTCGACGCCGCGGTGGCCGCCTGGCCGGCGCAGGTGTTCGCCTCGCTCGGCGGCGAGATCGAGGAGTTCGTCGCCAGGATCCAGTGGCACGGCTGGTCGAACTCGTTGGCGCAGAAGCTGGTCCAGCTGACCATGCCCGGCGTGCCGGACGTGTACCAGGGCACCGAGCTGTGGGACTACTCGCTGGTCGACCCGGACAACCGGCGGCCGGTGGACTTCGAGCTGCGCCGCGAGATCCTGGCCCGGGTCGAGGAGGAGGTCCCGGCGATCGACGCGTCCGGGGCGGCCAAGCTCCGCGTCGTGTCGCAGGCGTTGCGTCTCCGGTGGGAGCAGCCCGAGCTGTTCACCGGGTACTCGCCGCTGTACGCCGCCGGTGCCGCGGCCTCCCACGTGCTCGCTTTCTCGCGTGGCTCAGGGAATCTCGTGACCGCGGTGACCCGTTTGCCTGCGGGACTGGAACAAGCGGGCGGCTGGCACGACACCGCGCTGCCTCTTTCGGGGACGTGGACCGACGTGGTCACCGACCGTGCCGTCGATTCCCTTGCTGTGGCTGATGTTTTCTCCCGGTATCCAGTGGCGCTGCTTGTGCGGAGTGAACGGTGACCTTCTCGGTGTGGGCACCCGGGCATGCCCGGGTGGAGATCTCGGTCGACGGTGTCCGGTACCCGATGGCGTTGGGTGCGGGCGGCTGGTGGTCGGCGGATGTCTCGGGGACGGACTACTCGTTCTTCGTGGACGATGACCCGGCTCCCTTGCCGGATCCCCGTTCTCTGCGTCAGCCGACCGGTGTTTTCGGCCCTTCCCAGGTGTACGAGCACTCTTTCCCTTGGACGGACTCCGGTTGGACCGGCCGTGCGTTGCCGGGCACTGTCCTTTATGAACTCCACATCGGGACGTTCACCCCCGAGGGAACGTTCGACTCCGCGATCTCGCGGTTGGACCATCTTGTGGCGCTGGGCGTTGACTTCGTCGAGGTCATGCCCGTCAATTCCTTTGACGGCACAGCGGGTTGGGGCTATGACGGCGTGCTGTGGGGCGCCGTCCACGAGCCTTATGGCGGCCCCGACGGGTTCAAGCGGTTCGTCGACGCCGCGCACTCCCGCGGTTTGGGCGTCGTGCTTGACGTTGTGTACAACCACATGGGCCCGTCCGGCGCTTTCCTCGACCGGTTCGGCCCGTACTTCGCGGGCCAGAACATCTGGGGTCCGGCGCTGAACGTCTACGGTCCCGGCTCCGATGAGGTGCGCCGGTACGTCGTCGACAACGCCCTGATGTGGTTCCGGGACTTCCACGTCGACGCGCTGCGCCTGGACGCCATCCACGCCATCGTGGACCACCGCGCCAAGCACATCCTGGAGGAACTGGCCGAGGAAGTCGAAGCGCTGTCAGCCGGTCTGCGCCGCCCCCTCACCCTCATCGCCGAGTCGGACCTCAACGACCCCCGGCACGTCACCCCCCGTGCCGCGGGCGGCTACGGCCTCGATGCCCAGTGGTGCGATGACATCCACCACGCGCTGCACGTGTTCCTCACCGGCGAAACCCAGGGCTACTACACGGACTTCGCGGCGCCTCAGGCCCTGAAAACCACCCTGGAGAACGCGTTCTTCCACGCGGGCACTTGGTCCTCGTTCCGCTCACGCACCCACGGCCGCCCCATCATCAAATCGGTGACCCCCGCCCACAGATTCCTTGCGTTCCTGCAGAACCACGACCAGATCGGCAACCGCGCCACCGGCGACCGGATGTCGGCCACGGTGTCCCCAGGAGCCCTGGCCTGCGGAGCCGCCCTGGTCCTGTGTTCTCCCTACACCGCCATGATCTTCATGGGCGAGGAGTGGGGCGCCAAGACTCCGTGGCAGTTCTTCGCATCCTTCCCGGATCCGCAGCTCGCCGAGGCCGTACGCACCGGCCGCCGCCGCGAGTTCGCCGAACACGGCTGGGGCGAGAGCGAAGTCCCCGACCCCATGGACCCCCAGACAGTCAGAAACTCCACATTGGACTGGGCAGAGCTCGGCGACGCGGACCACAAAGCCCTCTTCGAGACCTACCGCGCCCTCATCGCCCTGCGGCGCACGTGCCCGGAACTCACCGACCCCCGCCTGGAGCACTTCGCCGTCGACCAGGACGACCGCGTGATCACCCTCCACCGCGGCCCCATCAAGGTCATCTGCAACCTCAGTGCCACCCCGATCCCACGCCCCCCAGGCAAAATCCTCCTAACATCGGCACACACCGACGACATCCCCAGCGAATCGTTCGCCATCATTCGCGCGGAGTAGGGGAGTGGGGGCGTGCGCTAGTCCCGTCTTCCGCACATAGACATGGGTGAGTTGATCAGGCGGGCTGATGTCTGCCTGATCAGGGGTTCTGCCAGGCTGTTCGGTTGTGGATCAACGTGGACGACGGGCCCGGTATGTCGCGGCGAGCATGGAGAAGACGCTGGGTGCGTTGCCGGTGGTGGCCGACTACTGTCGTCGTCTGGACCTGGCTGGGATCATCGACCGGGCTTGTCCGGTGCGTGATCTTGGGTATTTGACGCACGGGCAGGTGATCGAAGCGTTGGTCGCGAACCGGTTGACCTCGCCGGTACCGCTGGTCCGGGTGACCGATTGGGCGCGCGAGCACGCGGTGGAGGAGGTCTTCGGGATTGATCCCGCGCTGCTCAACGACGACCGGATCGGGCGAGCGTTGGACGCGATCGCGCCCGAGCTCGACCACACTGTCGGATCTGTTGGCGCGCAGGCGATCTCAGTGTTCGGGTTGGACACATCCCGGCTTCATTGGGACATGACCTCGATCTCCCTGTACGGGGCCTATGAGCAGCCCGACGAAGACCATCCGGCACCGAAATTCGGGCATCCCAAGGACCGCCGCCCGGACCTGAAGCAGATCCAGGCCGGGCTGGCGGTCACCGGGGACGGCGGGATCCCGGTCTTCCACCGGGCCTACGACGGCGGGGCAGGGGAGGTCGCCCAGGTGGTGGGCGCGATGACCGCACTGCAGAAGATGGCCGAACCACGGGAGTTCCTGCTGATCGGGGACTCGAAACTGGTGTCCTACCACAATGTCTCGGCGATGATCGGTTCCGGCACCGGGTTCATCGCCCCCGCGTCGAAGGCCTACACCCCGGCCGCGACACTGGCCGCATTGGACCTCGCCTCGGCCACCGAGGTCGACTACATCGCGCAACGCGACGCGCGCAAACCGGCCGCCGAACGCGGCCGGTGGCGCGTCACCGAGGACACCATGACCCTTGCGGGCAAACGTAAGCGAGACCCGGTGCACACGCTGCGGCGAGTGTTCGTGCACTCCACCGCCCGAGCACACGCCGCGGCCAGCGCGCGAGCCAAGAAACTCGACCGTGCCACCGACGACCTCGACCGACTGCTCCGCGGGCTGGGCTCCCGGCACTACCCCGATGAGAAAGCCGTGACCGCCCGGATCACCGCCATCACCTCCGCCCGCAGGGTCGCCACCTACCTCCGCACCCAGAGCGGCACCGATCCCGCCACCGGCAAACCCACCCTGGCATGGTGGTTCGACCAGGCCACGCTGGACACCGAGAAAGCCACCGACGGCTGGTACGCGCTGCTGACCAACCTGCCCACCGACATCGGCCCGGCCGAGATCCTGCGCCGCTACAAGGGCCAGGAAGCCGTGGAACGCCGCTACGGCACCGTCAAAGGCCCCTTGGTGGTGGCACCGATGTTCCTGAAGAACAACCGGCGCATCACCGCCCTGATCACCGTGATCTGCCTGGCACTGTTGATCTTCTGCCTGATCGAACGCCAAGTCCGGCAGGCGATCGCCCCGCACACCACACTCGAAGGCCTCTACGTGGGCCGACCCGCCAAACCTACTGGACGACTCATCTTCGAGGCCCTGGCCCGGCTCCGCCTGATCCCCGCCACCGGCGGACAACCACCTGGCATACCCCAACCACCACCGCTCCAACTCAAGCTGCTGGACCTACTCGATGTGGACCCCACCAGACCACGATGATCAAATACCACCCACCCAACGACCAACCAAAGTTGATCAACCCCTATGTGCGGAATACCCGGCTAGTGGAAGGGCCGCCGCGCTTCGAGGCACTGGCTGAAGAACGGCGGCCTCGGTCTCGGCCTGAACGTTGGGGCAAGCTGTCGTGCTTGCCTAGCTGGAGTGCCCGCTGCGGTTCTCCGCCCCGTGTTCCACGTTGCTCCGGGTCGTGTCTCGCATTCGCCCGGGGGTGTGTCTCACGTTCGTCCGGTCCGTGATCCCCTCGCCCATCCATCAACAGCTCGCAGTAGGGCTCTTGCGGGATGTAGTACATGTGCTACATTCTGGTCCACACGTTAGATGGGGAGGGAGCCATGGCTGGGGAGGGTGATCCCGTTATCGAGGTCCGTGGGTTGCGGATGCGGTATGGGACCAATGATGTGTTGAAGGGGATCGACTTCCGGGCGGATCGGGGGGAGGTCGTGGCGCTGCTTGGGCCCAATGGGGCCGGCAAGACCACGACCATCGAGATCCTCGAGGGGTTCCGGATGCGGTCCGCTGGGGACGTCCGGGTGCTGGGCGTGGATCCGGCCAAGGGGGATGAGGCGTGGCGTGCTCGGCTGGGGATCGTGCTGCAGTCGTGGCGTGATCATGGGAAGTGGCAGGTGCGCGAGATGCTTGTGCACCAGGCCAGTTACTACGCGCCCTATCACCGCACGTGGGATGTCGACGAGCTCATCGATGTCGTGGGGCTGACGGAGCACGCGCGGAAGAAGATCAACAGGTTGTCCGGTGGGCAACGGCGGCGGCTGGATGTCGCGTGCGGGATTGTGGGGCGGCCCGAGCTGCTGTTCCTGGACGAGCCCACGGTGGGGTTCGATCCCGCGGTGCGGCGGGAGTTCCACGAGCTGGTACACCGTCTGTCCGAT
>CBIMJO010000775.1:0-5385 GCA_966244135.1 uncultured Actinocrispum sp.
CCAGGTGGTAGTAGGGCTCTGCTCCGACGAGGCATTGGGCGACTATGCGAGCACGTGCTCGTAAGCCCAGGGCGTGGGCGCGGTCTTCGTCCATCAGCATCACGGCTGCGGCGCCGTCGGAGATCTGTGAGGACGTGCCGGCGGTGTGGACTCCGTCCTCCATCACGGGTTTGAGGCCCGCGAGGCCTTCGATGGTGGTGTCGCGCAGGCCCTGGTCGCGTTTGACGCCCGCGACTTCGACCAGCTGGGTGTCGAAGTGGCCGTTCTCCCAGGCGTGCTTGGCTTTGGCTTGGGACAGGACGCCGAACTCGTCGACCGTGGCGCGCGTCAGCCCCCGGCGGGTGGCGATGCGTTCCGCGGCCATGTACTGGTTCGGCAGGTCGATGTCCCACGAGCCGGGCCGCGGGGTGCCCGCGTCCGTGCCTCTGTTGGCGCCCAAGGGAACGCGGCTCATCGCCTCGACGCCGCAACCGACCCCGACGTCGATGGCGCCGGCGCTGATCAGTCCCGCGATGAGGTGGATCGACTGTTGCGCCGAGCCGCACTGGCAGTCCACGGTCATGCACCCGGTGCTCTCCGGCAGCCCCGCGTGCAACCAACCCGTGCGGGTGATGTTGTTCGACTGCTCACCCGCTTGGGTGACACAGCCGCCGGCGACCTGTTCGACCAGATGGGGGTCTATGCCGGACCGCTCCACTACGGCACGCTGGGCCGCGCCGAGCAGCTCCGCCGCATGTAGACCGGACAGCCAGCCGCCACGCTTGCCGATCGGGGTCCGTACCGCTTCCACAATCACCGGACTGGGCACAAGATGCTCCTCCCGCGCAAGACGATGATCAAAAAATAGAACATGTTCTTGTGTTGGGCAAGCTTAAAGTCGCGCCAGCTCTTCCGTTCAGTTAACACCGTATGCTTGAATCGCCTGTAGAACGTGTTCCACAAGGTCGTGGGGGCAACGTAGGAGGCAACTGTGGCCCAGCCCAGGATCCCCGAAGGCTTCGACTTCACCGACCCGGACGTGTACGCCACCAGACTTCCGCTCGAGGAGTTCGCCGAACTGCGCCGTTCCGCGCCCGTGTGGTGGAACGCTACGCCGAAACGGGACTGTGGGTTCGACGACGACGGCTACTGGGTGGTCACGCGGCACCAGGACGTCAAGGAGGTCTCCCGGAACTCGGAGGTGTTCTCCAGCCGGGAGAACACGGCGATCATCCGGTTCGGCCCGGACATCACCCGGGAGAAGATCGAGGCACAGCGGCTGATCATGCTGAACATGGATCCGCCGCAGCACACCAAGGTGCGCGCCATCATCGCGCGGGGCTTCACCCCGCGTGCCATCAACAGTCTCCGGGACGCGCTGGCCGACCGCGCCGAACGGATCGTGAAGACCGCGGCGACCGAAGGCAGCGGCGACTTCGTCACGGATGTCGCCTGCGAGCTGCCCCTGCAGGCGATCGCCGAGCTGCTGGGGGTGCCGCAGGACGACCGGCACAAGCTGTTCGACTGGTCGAACCGGATGATCTCGTACGACGATCCCGAGGCGTCCCAACCGGAGCTGGCGTCCGCCGAGCTGCTCGGCTACGCCTGGCACATGGCCGAGGACCGCAAACGCTGTCCGGCGCACGACATCGTGACCACGCTGGTGAACGCGAACATCGACGGCGAGGGCCTGACCTCCGAGGAGTTCGGCTTCTTCGTGCTGCTGCTCGCGGTGGCGGGCAACGAGACCACGCGCAACGCGATCACCCATGGCATGCACGCGTTCCTGCAGAACCCCGAGCAGTGGGAACGGTTCAAGGCCGAACGCCCGCAGACCGCGGCCGACGAGATCGTCCGCTGGGCCACCCCCGTCATGGTGTTCCAGCGCACCGCGACCCGCGACACCGAGCTCGCGGGCGTGGAGATCAAGCAGGGCCAACGGGTCGGCATGTACTACAGCTCGGCGAACTTCGACCCGACCGTCTTCGACCGGCCGGAGCAGTTCGACATCGGCCGGGATCCCAACCCCCACCTGGGTTTCGGCGGCACCGATGCAGTAGTGCGCGCCGGTGCCAACCTCGCCCGCCTCGAGATCGACCTGATCTTCAACGCCATCGCCGACCACATGCCGAACATCGCCCAGGCGGTGGACCCGCTACGACTCCGGTCGGGCTGGCTCAACGGGATCAAGCAATACCAGGTCACCTACTCGTAGCCCGTCCGGTCGTACTCCTCCCGTCGCTAGACTCTGGTGTCCGACGGGAGGGGAGTGACTGGTGGCCGATCGCCCGGTGAGCTTGCAGGACCTGATCAAACGGCGCCAGGCGGGTGGTTTCATCGGCCGCCAGGCTGAGCTGGGCGAGTTCCAGGCGAACCTGCAACGCTCGCCCGAGGATCTGGGCCGCCGGTTCCTGTTCAGCGTGCACGGCGACGCTGGGGTCGGGAAGTCGTTCCTGGTGCGGCAGTTCATCCGGCTCGCGCAGGAAAAGGGTTGTCTCACCGCGTACGTGGACGAGTCCACGTTCGACATCCCGACCGTGATGGAGCGCATAGCCGCCGATCTGGCCCAGGCGGGCAAGCCGTGCAAGGCGTTCGCGAAGCGGTCGGCGGACTACCGCTCGCATCGGCGTGACCTGGACGCGGATCCGCAAGCGCCGGAGGGGCTTTCGTCGGCGCTGACCCGCTCGGCGGTCCGGATCGGGGTGCGCGCGGCGGGGGACATCCCGGTGGTGGGCGCGTTCGTCAAGGAGATCGACACCGACGCGGTGGCCAAGCAGGCCGACCGGTTCCGCGTGTTCCTCAGCCGCAAACTGCGTGACCACCACGATGTGCAGCTCATGCTCTCCCCGGTCGAGGAGCTGACCCCAACCTTCGTCGACGACCTGCGCACAATCGCCGCGGCACAACCGGTCGCCCTGTTCTTCGACACCTACGAGCGCACCAGCGCCTTCCTCGACCAGTGGCTCGTCGACCTGTTCGGCGGCCGCTACGGCGCCCTCCCACCCAACCTGCTGATCACCATCGCGGGCCAGCATCCCCTCGACGTGAACGTGTGGGGCGACTACCTGAGCATCCGCACGGACATGGCCCTGCAGGTGTTCACCGAGACCGAGGCCCGCGAACTGCTGGCTTCACGCGGAGTGAACGACAACGCGGTCGTCGACGTCATCCTGGGTCTCACCGGCCGTCTCCCGGTCCTGGTCGCGATGCTCGCCGAAGCCCGCCCCACCAGCGCGGACATGGTCGGCGACCCGAGCAACAACGCGGTCGAACGCTTCCTCAAGTGGGAGAACGACGAACAGCTGAAGGCCGCGGCCCTGCACGGCGCACTCCCACGCCGCCTCGACCGCGAGACCTACACCGCGGCAACGGGTTCGACGACCGTCGACAAGGATTTTGCCTGGCTCTGTCGTTTGCCGTTCGTCTCGGAACACTCCGACGGCTACCGATACCACGACGTGGTCCGCACGACCATGATCCGCGTCCAGCGCCGTCGTTCTCCAGCGGACTGGCGCCGGCACAGCACCAGTCTGGCCGAGTACTACGAGAACGCTTGCGCGGCTTTGGGCCTGGACGATCGGGCCCGCTGGAAGGACGGCGGCTGGCAAGGTTTGGCCATCGAACAGCACTACCACCGGCTGTGCGCCGAGCCCGCGGGAGCGCTCGACGCGATGTTCACCGCCCTGGTCGACACGATCGACCGGAACCCGGAGGTCGTCCCGCGCTGGCTGACCATGATCAGGCAGGCCGGCCGGGACACCGACAGCACGAAGCTCTCGGAGCTGGCCGGTCTGCTGGAACCGTTGTGGGGCGACGCGGACCAGGGCCGCCTGAAGATAATGACCTACATCCTCGCCAACGCCCACCTCGACGACTTCCACAAGGCGACGCTGTTCGGTGAACGGGGCAACATCCACAGCGAGCACGAGCGGCCGGACGAGGCGCTGGCGGAGTTCGACCGGGCGGTGGCGCTGGATCCCGACCGGGCCTGGCTGTACGGCACGCGCGGCGAGGCCTACCGGGTGAAGAGCGACTACGAACGGTCGCTGGCCGACCTGACCAAGGCGATCGAGCTCGACCCGGAGTATCCCTGGGCGCTGGCCGAACGGGCCTGGACCTACCAGATGCTCCAGCGCTACGACGAGGCGATCGCCGATCTGGACCGGGCGCTGGAGTTGGAGCCGGAGTACCACTGGGCGAAGGGCGAGCGCGGCGAGACGTACAACCTGATGGGCCGGCTGGACAAGGCGCTGGCCGACCTGACCGAGGCGGTCGAGGCGGAGCCGGGGCTGATCTACTGGCGGCTGATCCGTGCCCGGGTGCTGCGCCGTCTCGGCCGGTTCGCGGAGGCGCTCGCCGAGCTGGACAGGCTGGTCACGCAGGACACGGACAACTCCTGGCTGTTCGCCCAGCGGGGCGAGGAGTTCCGGCTGATGGACCGCTACGAGGAGGCTGTCGCGGACTTCACCCGGTCGCTTTCGCTCGCTCCCGGCAACGCCTGGACGCTGGGCAGCCGGGGCCAGGCGTATCGCCAGCTGAAGCGATACGACGAGGCCTTGGCCGACCTGGACAGCGCGATCGAGTTCGGCCCCGACCTGCCCTGGGCCTTCGTCGAGCGCGGCCGCCTGCACAACGACTCGAACCGCTTCGACCAGGCCATTGTGGACTTCACCCGGGCGCTTGAGCTCGACCCCGACTACACGTGGGCCTTGTACTACCGTGGCTGGACGAGTTACCTGACGGACCGCTATCCGGACGCGGTCTCGGATCTCAGCCGGTGCCTGCGGGTCGACCCCGGTTATCGCCTGGCTCTGGTCGCCCGCGGCGACACGTACCGCCGACTGGGCCGGCATGAGGAGGCGCTCGAGGATCTCAACCGGGCGGTCGAGCTTGATCCGGACGACACCTGGGCGCGTGGCCACCGTGGCCAGTTACTTCGCGTCATGGGTGACTATCCCGCAGCGCTCGAGGATCTGCTCGTCTCGACGGACGACGATTCGTCGGGGTGGCAGCACTACGAGCTCGCGCTGGCCGCGCATCAGTCCGGCCGTGCCGACCTTTTCCCGGTACACTTCGACCTCGCGCTGCGTGCCGATCGGGCGAAGATCGCCGAGTTTCCCAGTGACGGCGTGTATTCCCTGAACGTCGCGGTGTACCTGCTGGCCGCTGGCGATCGGGATCAGGCGGTGCGGCAGGTGCGGGACGCGCTGACGCACGACCTGTACACAAGCTACCTCCGGGACGCGCTCTCGGACTTCGAGGATGTACAGGCCGTGCTTGGCTACGATGCGAGTGAACCGATCGCGTTGGTTCAGGCGCGGCTGGATGCCGCTGGGGACAACGAGATCAGTCCGGCTTGATCGAGCTCACTGTCCACATCGCGAAGTACTGGCTGCCGCCGCCGTC
>CBIMJO010000776.1:0-5382 GCA_966244135.1 uncultured Actinocrispum sp.
GCCTGCAGCGGCTGATCGTCATCCAGGGCGACACCGAGCCGGCCTCCGTCGAGCAGCAGCGCAACCTCGGCGCCACCGCGCCCAGCCTGTACGACCTGCGCAACCTCTTCCAGGTCAACGTGGAGGAGGGCAGGCACCTCTGGGCGATGGTGTACCTGCTGCACGCCTACTTCGGCCGGGAGGGCCGCGAGGAGGCCGAGGCGCTGCTGTCCCGCAACTCCGGCAGCCCGGACGCGCCGCGCATCCTGGGCGCGTTCAACGAGGAGACCGCCGACTGGCTGGCCTTCTACATGTTCACCTACTTCACCGACCGGGACGGCAAGTACCAGCTCGGCACGTTGAAGGAGAGCGCCTTCGACCCGCTGTCGCGCACCTGCGAGTTCATGCTCAAGGAAGAGGCGCACCACATGTTCGTCGGCACCACCGGGGTGGACCGGGTGGTGACGCGCAGTGCCGAGCTGATCCGCGAGCACGACACGCTGGACATCGGCAAGCACGGCGGGATCCCGCTGGACATCATCCAGAAGTACATCAACTTCCACTACACGGTGTCGCTGGACCTGTTCGGCGGCGAGACATCGACGAACGCGGCCAACTACTACACCGCCGGGCTCAAGGGCCGCTGGCAGGAGACCCGGCGCAAGGACGACCACCAGCTCACCGACGGCTCCACGTTCTTCGAGCGGCCGAACGACGACGGCACCTGGGGCACCGACGAGGTGCAGACCCTGCTGGCGCTCAACCTCGACCTTCGCGGCGAGTACATAGCGGACTGCAACAGCGGGATCAAGCGGTGGAACAAGATCCTCAGCGAGGCCGAGATCTCGTATTCCTTCGCATTGCCGCACGTCGGTTTCAACCGTAATGTCGGACTGCACGCCGGACACCACATCACCCCGGACGGCACGATCGTGGACGAGCAGACCTGGCAGGCGGCCAAGCACAAGTGGCTGCCGACGAGCGAAGACCTGACCTTCGTCCGGTCGCTCATGCACCCGGTCTACGAGCGCGGCAAGATCGCCAGCTGGGTCGCGCCGCCGACGCACGGCATCAACCAGAAGCCGTTCGACTATGAGTACGTGTATCTGACCTGAGCCGGACGGATCCCGCCATGACTGCCCCTACCACCACGGCATTCAACGCAGCCCCCTACTGAGTGGACCGGCCCGTCCGCCTCCCCGGCGGCGACCGGGTCGCCGTCGTCGCGCCGAGCCGGACGCTCACGTACGCCCAGCTCGGCGACGAGATCCAGACCATCGCCGCCGGGCTGCGCTCGCTCGGTGTACGGCCCGAGGACCGCGTGCTGATGTGCATGACCGACGAGGTCGAGCTGTTCACCGCGATCCTCGCGTCGATGTGGCTGGGCGCGGTCGCGGTGCCCTGCTCGACCATGCTCACCGGCGCTGAGCTGCGCAAACTCGTGATCGACTCGCGGGCGCGGACGGTGCTGGGCTCGTCGGAGTACGCGCGGGCGATCACCACGGCCGTCGACGGGGCGCCGGATGTCGAGCACGTCGTCATGGCCGGGATGCAGCCCGAGCAAGGCCTGCCCTGGCGTGTTCTGACCTTGCACGGTCAACTCAGCGAGCCGTACGGCACCTGGGCGGACTCGCCCGCGTTGTGGCTCTACACATCCGGGACGACCGGTGAGCCCAAGGCGGCCATGCACCGGCACCGCGACATCCAGGTCGTCGCCGAGACTTATGGCCAGCAGGTGCTCGGGATCCGGCCGGACGACCGGTGTCTGTCCGTGGCCAAGCTGTTCTTCGCCTACGGGCTGGGGAACTCGATGTTCTTCCCGCTGTCCGTGGGTGCTTCGGCGGTGCTGGAGCCGAGCCGCCCCTCCGGAGACCTGATCGCGCGGCGGGTCGCCGAGCACCGGCCGACACTGTTGTTCGGAATGCCCAGCTTCTGGGGTCCGGTGCTCGCGGGTGACCTGCCCGACGACACGTTCTCCGGTGTGCGCCAAGGGGTTTCTGCCGGGGAGGCATTGCCGCCGAGGATGTGCCACGGCATGCGGGACCGGTTCGGGCTGGAGATCCTGGACGGCATCGGCTCGACCGAGCTGCTGCACATCTTCGTCTCCAACCGGCCCGGCCAGGTCCGGCCCGCGTCCTCGGGGCTGCCGGTGCCCGGGTACGAAGTGGAGCTGCGGGACGAGTTCGGCGCGGTGATCGAGGGCCACGGCGTGTCCGGCGAGCTGTACGTGAAGGGCGAGTCCGCGGCGACCGGCTACTGGTGCCTCACGGACACCTCCCGCCGCGTGTTCCTCGGCGACTGGACCCGCACCGGTGACACCTACGTGCGCAACGAGGACGGCACGTACACCAGTCTCGGCCGCACCGGCGACATGCTCAAGGCGGGCGGAATCTGGGTGACGCCAAGCGAAGTGGAGAACCGCCTGCTGGAACACCCGTCCGTGGCGGAGGTCGCGGTGGTCGGCGTGCCCGACCAGGATGGTCTGGACAAGACGGTCGCCTGCGTCGTCCCGGTCGCGGGGCACAAGGTCGACGAGGACGAGCTGATCCAGTGGTGCCGCGACGGACTGGCGGCCTTCAAACGACCCCGCATGGTCATCGAGCTGACCACGTTGCCCCGCACCGCGACCGGCAAGGTCCGCCGCAACGTCCTGCGCCAGATAGCCTCCGTCGACACCACCCCCGGCTGAACCCGTCCGATCCGACGGGTTCAGCCGGGGGTTCGTCAGTTCACGCAGGTGTCGCCGGGAGCGCCCGGCTGTGCCGTGCCCGTGGGCTGGGCGGTGAAGAACTCGCCGACGAACCTGGCGACCGCGGCCGGATCGACGGCGATCACGGCACCGTCGTGCGGCGTGTTCATCGCCGCGTCGGTGTACGGAATCGTGGCGGTGCGCGCGTCCGCGCCCTGGACCAGTTCGTTGGCGAACTGCAGGAGATCCCAGCCGGGGTCGGTCCACACGGTGTCCTTGACCGTGCCCAGCAACTGGGTGAAATCCTTGTGCCCAGCCAGTTTCACGATCAACGACCGCAGGAGCGCCTGCTGGCGCACGACCCGGTCCAGATCACCGCCGGGCAGGCCGTGCCGCTGCCGCAGGACCGCCACCACGCCCACACGAACAGCCCGAGCCCCATCACGAGCAAGAGCGGCGCCGCCCAGCGCTCGAGCACGCGGATCGACTCGATGCCGCGCCGGATGATCTCGACGTTCACCCCCCAGAACACCAGGAACGCCAGCAGCTGCCCACCGCTCAGCACCTGCCGCCCGGCAGGCAGGTCCGCGCCGGAGTAGGCGTCCTGGACCTTGGTGCGCAGGCACACCTCCACCCCGCCGACCGCCTCGGCGAGCTTGCCGAAGACATTCATGTCGACCATGGCGTAGTGGTCGATGTGCGTCTTGGTGAGCTGTTCGACCGTGTCGACGACGACTTTCGCCGCGTTGGGCCGGAAATCGAGGTTCTGGTTGTTGCCGATGGCCACCGCGTAGGCGTGGTTCAGCCTCTGGTCGCCGTAGTTGGGGACACGCACCCACGTGTCCCGCGGCAGGGACACCGCGTCGTCCGACCCGTTCGCCCTGCGGTGCACCAGGATCAGGGTGTCGGTCAACCAGTGGCCGTCGAACCCGGCCAGCAGGATGGTCTGCTCGGCGGCCGCTGGTGCCGGGGGTTTCGTGGTCGCCGGGGGACCGGCGGGCTCGTTGCTGTCCCGCGACGAGGCCAGCGGGATCACGATGGCGACCACTGCAGCGACCACCGCTGCCGCCGCTACTGCCATCAGCATGCCGGTGCGGCGGCGTGGCCGCGCCTCGCGCAGACCGGCCAGCACGGTGCCGGGGTCGACGGCCTGTTCGGCCTCCTCCGCGATCGCCTGGCGGATCAGGGTTTCCTCGTTCACAGCACCTCCATGACCCGGTCGGCCGTGCGCAGTGTCTTGAGCGCACGGGAAATGTGGCTGCGTACGGTGGTTTCCGAGCAGCCGAGCACCTCCGCGATCTCCGCGTCCGTGCAGTCCTCGTAGTAGCGCAGCACCAGGGCGGCGCGTTGTTTCCTTGGCAGCACAGCGATCCTGGCGCGCATGGCGTCGCGTTCGGCGTGCTGCACGGCCGGATCGCGCACCGGCGGGGTGAGCGTCTCCAGGGTCGCGCGGGAGGACGCGATGTCCCGGGCCGCGCGGCGGCGGCGCCACGAGAGGTACTCGTTGGTCACCATCCGCTTGACGTACAGGTAGGGCGCGTCCATCGCCGCGATCCGGGGCCACCGGTGCTGGGCCCGGGCCAGCACCTCCTGCACGATGTCCTGGGCCAGATACCGGTCGCAGGTCATCGCGGTGGCGTACCGCAGGAGCCGATCGAGTCGCTCCGCGGCGAACTGCTCGAAGCCGTCCGGCACCGGCGCTCCTTCCGCTGTTGGGGTGTGCGAACGGGAAACTCCGGACCACCCGGTAAATGTTGAACGGGCCAGCAGATCAATTTGTGACGTCTGTCACGACGGTTGTTCGACCGACAACGCGCGTGACCTTGAACGCGTTGGCGAGGTTGCGGGGATCTGCAATTCTGTTCGCGACCCTGTTCGGGTACTGGGGCATTTCACGAAGTCATCGCGACGAATCGGGGGGATTCGATGGGCGACGGGGCCGGTCGGGCACGTTACCGGATCCTGGGGCCGGTCTCGGTGCGCGGCAAGGACGGGCTGGGTGCGCCCAAGCAGCGGGCCGTGCTGGCCGCGCTGCTGCTCAACGCCAACCGGATGGTCTCCGAGGAGCAGCTGTTCACGCTCGTGTGGGGGGAGAGCACGCCGCGGTCGGTGCTCGGCCGGGTCCGGGTCTACGTGCACGAACTGCGGGCCCTGCTGGGCCGGGACGTGATCGACCGGGTCCGCGCCGGGTACCGCATCCGGGTCGGGCCGGGCGAGCTGGACCTGGACATGTTCGACCAGGCCGTGGCCGAGGCCAGGGTGGACGCCCGGGAGGGCCGGGCGGCCGAGGCGGCCGGCCGGCTGCGGGACGCGCTCGCGCTGTGGACCGGGCCGGCGCTGGGCGGGGTGAGCGCCCCGCTGGCCGAGCGCGAGGGCCCGGCCCTGGAGGAACGCCGGCTGATCGCGCTGGAGGAGCTGTTCGACGCGGAGCTGGCCGCCGGACGGCATGTCCAGGTCGTCGCCGAGCTGCGCAAGGCCGCCGCGGACAACCCGTTGCGCGAACGCTTGCAGGCCCAGCTGATGCTCGCGCTGCACCGATCCGAGCGGCGCTCGGAAGCGCTCAACGTTTATCTCGAAACGCATCATCGCCTGGTCGAGGAGCTGGGAATCGAACCCGGCCAGGCATTGCGAGAGATTCACCGGCACATCCTTGATCCCGTTGACGAGCAGCCGGCAGCCGGTGGACGCCGCCGTCATCGCGCCGCCCATGCCCG
>CBIMJO010000777.1:0-5375 GCA_966244135.1 uncultured Actinocrispum sp.
ACCGAACTTGATCCCGCTCAGCAGCCAGGCGCCACCGGCCCGTTTGGACCAGTCGAGGATCTCCCGCACGCGTTCGATCGCCAGCTCCGGCTTGCCCCGCCACATCGCGACCTCGGCGCCCAGGCTGCCGCTGTTCAGCGCGATCTGGATCTCCTTGGGCCACTCCGGGCGGACGTTGACGAGCAGCCGTTCGGCGTCCGCGAACTGGCCGCGGCCGACCGTCACGTGCAGCCCGGTCGCCGCCAGCCGGGCCGACACCGTGCTGGAGATCCGGCGCGGCTGCTCGGCGGCCGCCGCGGCGGCGTCCCAGTCGCCGGTGGCGAAGTGCGTCAGGATCTGCAGGATCCGCAGCTCCACGCCGAAGTCGCTCCATGGCAGGCCGTTGTGCTTCGCCCGCGCCACGCCGTCGTCGAAGGTCCGCACCGCCTCGGCGAGCATGCCCTCCTCGTAGTAGTTCAGGCCCAGGTAGAACCGCGCTCGCAGCTCGACCGTGATCGCGTCCACCTCAGCGGCCCGGTCCTTGGCCTGAACCAGCAGCTCACGGGCCTTCTCGACGTCACCTGAGGCCTCCGCGGTGACGGCGAGCGTGGCCAGCGCGTCGGACTCGGCGCCGACCGCGCCCACCGCCCGCGCGTCGGCGACCGCCAGCTCGGCCCGTTCCCGCGCCAGCTCCAGTTCCCGGTCGTTGCGCAGGATCCGGGCCTGCACGGCCAGCACCCACGCGCGGGTCTGGCTCGGCGGCAGGTCGGCGACCTTCTCCCAGGCCGCCTCGATCACCGTGCGGGACTCGTCCTCACCGCCGTCGATGGTCAGCAACGTCTGCGCGAGCCGGCGCCGGACCTCCGCGGACAGCTGCGCATCCCCTTGCTTGTCAGCGAGTTTGACCGCCGAGCGGGCGTACGCGATGGCGCGTTCGGGTTCACCGGACGTGCCCGCGGCCCAGGAAGCCTTGCGCAGCAACGTCAGCTCATTCGTGTCCTCGGGCCGGGCGGGCTCGTCCACCGAGTCCCACAGCCGAAGCGCCTGCTCCAGGTGCCGGAGCGCGTCCCCGGGAGCGCCGAGTTTGGTCGCCTCCTTGGCCGCGGCCACCGAAGCCATAAGCGCAACTGGCAAAGAATTGCTTTCAAGACTGTGGTACGCCAGCGCGGCCGCGTTCCCGCGTTCGTCCTGATGCGCCATCTTGTAGCGGGCGTACGCCGCGTGCATGCGCACCCGTTCGCCGGGCAGCAGATCGCCGTACACGGCCTCGCGCAACAGGGCATGCCGGAAGGAGTACTGCTCGCCCTCGCCCTTGAGGACCAGGACATGGTGCTGAACGGCCTCCCGCAGAGCCTCTTCCAGCTCGCGGTCGTCGAGCTCGCCGACGTCGTGCAGGGTCTCGTGGCGGACCGTGCGGCCGGCGACCGACGCCAGCCGGATCACCTGCTGGGCGGGTTCGCTCAGCCGTTCCACCCGGTTGAGCAGCACGTCCACCAGCGACGCCGGGATGCCGCAGTCCGGATCCGACAGCGCGGCAAGCAGTTCCTCGGCGAAGAAGGCGTTGCCCTCGGACTGGTCGGCCACCTTGCGCACGGTGTCCGCCTCGACCCCGCCCTCGCCCAGCGCCGCGACGAACGTGCGCGCGTCGGCCTTGTCGAACGGCGGCAGGTCCAGCCGTTCCACCGCGGGCAGCCGGACCAGCTCGGCCAGCAAGGGCCGCAACGGATGCCGCCGGTGCAGGTCGTCGGTGCGGTAGGTGCACACGATCAGCAACCGCTGCGAACGCAAGCGGGACAACAAGAACGACAACAGTCCGCGCGTGGAACTGTCGGCCCAGTGCAAGTCCTCGATGACGAGGACCACGCAGTGCTCTTCAGCCAGATCCGTCAGCAACGCGTACACCGCGTCGAACAGCTGCAGCTGCCCCACATCCTGCTCGCGGCGGGGCTGCATCCCTTGCACTTTCCCAAAAGCAGGCAGGAACCGCTGCGGCTCATGCGTTGGCGGCTCGTTCGCGGCCGGGGCCAGATCCGGCAGCAGCATGGACAACCCGGGCCTGCCCGCCAGATCCTCCCGGCGGACCTGCGCCAGCGCCTCGGCGAACGGCAGGTAAGGCAGGCCCGCCTCGCCGACGTCCACACAGCGCCCGGACAGCACGATCGCACCCCCAGCGGTGGCGATCCTGCCGATCTCCTCCACCATCCTGGTCTTGCCGACGCCCGCGTCCCCAGCGATCAACACCGCTCCGGCCGTTCCCCCAGCCGCACGGTCAAAAGCCGCGCGCAGCCGGGACAGCTCCCGGCCACGCGCGACCAACGGTATTCCCGATCCCAGTCTCGGCACGTCAGGCATAGTGACACACCTCAGGCGGCCCGGCGGTGCTCATTTCCGTCGTCCACCTCACGGTGCGTCCACAACCGCTGCCACCACCTGGGCTCGGCGGTCGCGCGGGCCTCGCGCAGCTGGCGCAGGGTCACGGGGTCACCGGTGCGGTACGCCATCTCGGCCTTGATCGCCTCGGGGGTCCATTCCATCTCAATTCACCTCGGTTTGTCGCTCCGGTTCTGGTGACATTGAGATTCGTCCTAAGGGTGCACACCGGACATCAGGCGAACCACCACTCTTGCGCCGCCGGGCCCTTACCCACGGGGGTAAGGGGTGGGTAAGGGCCGGGTGAGGTCCCTTACCCACCGGCAGACTGCCAGGTCAGCAGGCCCCCCAGGAGGCGTGACCACTGCCCCGCGGGTTGGCGGTGCTGAGGGCGTAGCTCTTGCCGCCGAAGGTCAGCTTGAAGTTCGACGGGGTGGCGATCGGCATCTGGTAGACGATGGTCATGTCCACGCTGCCCGCCCGCGGGAATGGTCTGCCAGCTCGGGATCGTCACCGACACGTGCTGGAAGTCACCGCGCAGGCCGCCCGCGTTGGCACCGCTGTGGCCCTTGGCCGTCACCCGCAGGCCGAACCCGGACTGGTCGGACATGCTGCCCGGCGCGCTGGTGTCGTAGTCGAACTCCAGGGTCGCGCCGCCCGGGATGGCCGTGTTCATCGCGTCGATCAGGGTCGTGCCCATGACGTACTGGTTCCTCGCGGTGTCCAGCTTGTAGTCGTCGGCCAGCTCCCAGATCATCAGGCCGCCGATCCCCTTGTCGGCCACGTACTTCGCCTTGGCCGCGATGGACACGTCGTCCTCAGTGGACAGGAACACCCTCTTCTGCGCCCGCGGTCGAGTCGTGCCACAGGTTGTCGATGCCGATCGCGCCGTTGCCGCACGGCACGGTCGACCCGACCCTGGAACCGGTGCCGGGCGGGCACTTCGTCTGGCCGGGCAGGGCCGCCGTGCCCCAGAGCCCGTTCGTGCCACCGGAGACGTTCTGCCAGCCCCACGTGTAGAACGGCACGCCGAGGTTGATCCGGCCGGCATGGCGCCGCTGAAGTAGTGGAACGCCCAGTCGGTGTTCAGACAGCCCATCCCCTCGTACCGCGGGGTGGTGTAGACCTGCCAGCCGGACGAGGAGACCGCCGCGGTCAGCATGTAGTGCTTCCCATCGGCGGCACCGGCGGCGTCCAATGTGGACCTCAGTGTGCGCATCAGGGTGACATATCCGGTCATCAAAAGTGTCAATTGTCGACTGATTTTGCGTAAATTTGCAGAAACCGCCACTGACCGTCCGGGAACCGTCCGGATTCAGGATCCCGCCGGTCTCGGCCCAGCCGCCGATCGAAATCAGTGTTTTGACACTTAGATTCGTCTTCTTGTACTTGGTGAGCAAGTTGAAGTGCCCTTTGCAGGGCAGCGACGTGCGTGACCTTGGTCCACGGAATGGTGTTGACCAGGAACGCGGGCGTACGTCCTTTCCGGTCCGCCGGCTGGGCGGTGTTCACCACCAGCAGGGCGGCGAACATCAACGACAGCAAGGGAAACATGGGACGTCGGGACATTTGTGCGACCTCCGCCAGGGGCAGGGGGTGGCCGGACCCACGTCCTGCCGGAAAAGTCTCCCGACGCTAAGAGGTCCAGACCTATACGGTCAATAGGTCTGGACCACTGTTTCACCATGCGGCGCGCCGGTCAGGGCATCAGCCCTTGGCCGCCGCCAGGAAGGCCGACCACTCGGCCGCACCGAAAATCAGCACGGGCCCGCCCGGGTTCTTGGAATCGCGAATCCCGGCCCCGTTGCCCACCAAGGCGATCTCCACACAGTCGTTGCCGGCACCGCTGTAGCTGCTCTTGCGCCACACCGCGCCGGCGAGTTCGGAAACCGTCAAAGCCCCTACTCCTCTCGTTGACGAGACAACCTTTCGGCCGCCCCAGAGATCAAGTGCAGGGTGTCGTCCGGGCTCAGTGCGGACGCCCGCAAATGATCGAACATCAACGTATACCGTTGGACGTCAACTTGCTCTTCCAAGTAGACGCCACCGGTTGTCGTGTCAACGAACACGACGTCCGGATCGGCCTGTTCAGGGAATCCGAGAATCAGGTACGGACCCTCCATACTGGAGTGCGCTCCCGCGTCGAACGGCACCACCTGGATGGTGACGTTAGGCAGGGCGGCGGCTTCACACAACCGAAGCAACTGGCCGCGCATCACGTCGCGATTCCCGACGGTTCGGCGGATCACCGCCTCGTCGACCACGACCCAGTAGTTCGGCGGTTCGGACGCGGTGAGCAGGCGCTGGCGTTCCATCCGCCCGGCGACCCGGCGCTCGACCTCGTCCTCGGTCCAGCCCGGGCGGATCGAGCGGATCACCGCGCGGATGTAGTCCTCGGTCTGCAGCAGGCCGGGCACCAGCAGCGCCTGGAACGCGCGCAGCGACGAGGCATCCGACTCCAGCCCGACGAACGCGCCGGTGAACACCTCGCGATACGCGTGCCACCACCCGTTCTTGCGCGCCTCACGGGAAAGCTGCACCAGGGCTTCGAGCTGATCGGGTTCAACGTTGTAAAGCTCGAGAAGATCACGCGCGTCCCGCGGCGTCACCCCCCCATGACCCGTTTCGATGCGGCTGATCTTGGAGGCCGAGCATTCGAGTTTCTCGCCGACCTCGTCAATGGTCAGTTTCGCCGACTCACGAAGCCGCCGCAGCTCACTGGCCAGCCTGCGGCGCCTTACCGTCGGGCTTTGCCCACGTGCCATCCTGCGCTCCTCGATACCAGCCTGTGACAGTTCCGCCGGAAGACAATGACACTCCTGTCACCCGTTCGTGTGGTGCAACTTGCAGAATGCCGGTTGCAGTCCCAAGCTTCTTCTATCCGCAGGGAGTAGCGGCAGAAGGTCCAGACGGACGAGAGGACGTGGTGACGGGTGGTCGTCGTGAACAATTCCATTTTCGGCCACTTGGAGTCCTCACTGAACGGCTACCTGGCCGATCTCACCCGTCGAGGGGAGTCCGCCGAC
>CBIMJO010000778.1:0-5373 GCA_966244135.1 uncultured Actinocrispum sp.
CTGATGCGGGGAGCCGGACTCCGGCCGGGGCGGATGCCCGGCGCCTGGAATGTCCCGGGGGTCTGGGCCAGGCCGGTGTCCGGCGCCCGGTGTGTCTCGGGGGTCTGGGCCAGGCCGGTGTCCAGTGTCCCGTGTGGACTGTGGGTCCGGCCGGTGCGGCACGTCCCCGGAGCCGGGCCGGGGTGCCGCGTCCTGGCCCGGGGTACGCGGGTGCGGACTGGGCCGCTGCCCAGTGTCTGTTGTGGACTGTGGGTGAGGGCCGGGACGTTGCGCCGGATCCGGGTGTGGCCTGGGCGACTGGTCCGTTACCGGCCGGGGCGTCTGGTCGGGTCCGGGCCGGTGCACGGGCTGTGGCGGAGCCGTCGACGTGCGCGGGTATGGGGTCGGCCGCTGACTGCCCGGATCCGCGGTGGGGGAAGGACCGTCGCCGGGGTGGCGCGGCGCGGTCTCTTGTGGACGCTGCGGAACGAAGGCCCCCTGAGGAGGTGCCGTCGCCTGCGCACTGACTTCCTGACGTGGCCCCTCAGCGTCACCGCGGGACGTCCGCGGCTGACCATCACCGTGGGGCGCTTCGGCTCCGGTCGTCCGCACCGGGCCTCCGCCGCGCGGAGCGTCAGCCGGGCCCGCGTTGCCGGTCGTGTGCGGGCCGCCGGACGAAGGCGTTGGACCGCTGCTCGACGGGGCAGGGCTGCCGCCTGCCGACGATGCGGGGCTTCCGGCGGTGGAAGGCGCGGGCGATGCGGGAGCGTTGGTGTGCGAAGCGGCGCCCGGCGACGGGCTGCCGCCTGGGGTACCCGCAGCGGGCGTGGGACTGGGGCCCGCGGTGGAAGGACCGGGGGCGCCGCCGGTCGACGAGGGTCCGCCGGAACCCGCTCCCGGGGTGCCGCCGGGAGATGGGCTGCCGCCTGCGGAGGGCGCAGGGCTGCTGGCAGGTGGTGCGGTGCCACCGGGAGGGGTGTGGGTGGCACTCGGCGGCGCTGCGCTGCTGGTGGCGGGTGCGGGACTGCTCGTCGCGGGGCCGGAGCCTGCGGTGGAATGAGCGGGGGCGCCGCCGATCGATGCCGGGCCGCCGGAACCCGCCGATGGAGATCCAGGGCTGCCGCCAGGAGACGGGGAGCTGCTGGCCGACGGCCCGGGGCCACCGGCTGCCGAAGCAGGACTGCCGGAACCTGGGGATCCGGGGCTGTTGCCAGGAGATGGGGAGCCGCTGGCCGACGGCCCGGGGCCACTGGTTGCCGAAGCAGGGCTGCCGGGACCTGGGGATCCGGGGCTGCTGCCGGGAGATGGGGTGCCGGTGGCCGATGGCGCCGGGCCGCTGGTTGCGGGGGCGGGACTGGAGCCTGCGGTGGAAGGACTGGGGGTGCCGCCGGTTGACGAGGGTCCGCCGGAGCCCGCGCCTGGGCTGCCGCCGGTCGATGCCGGGCCACCGGAACCTGGAGACCCGGGGCTGTTGCCAGGAGATAGGAAGCCGCTGGCCGATGGCCCGGGGCCACTGGCTGGCGAAGCGGGGCTGCCGCCTGGGGGTGTGGCGCCACTGGTTGAGGGAGTGGCGGGGCCGCTTGAACTGGCAGCGGGCGCAGCTGTGGAGGCGGCAGGGGCGGCGTTGCTTGGTGGCGCGGAAGAGCCGGTGGAGTGCGCAGGGGTGGGGGTGCTGGTCGAGTCGGTTGGGTGGGCTGGGGTGTCCGGGGGTGGGTCGGCGGGGGCGAAGCCGGAGGCGGCCACCGAGTCGTCTTTGGACGGACGGGCGTCCGGGGTGGTGGCTGAGGTGTCCTTTGTGGATCCCGTCGGCGGGGTGTCTCGAGTGGACTGGGTGGACTCCGAGGGGGATGGCGGCTCTTCGGACACGTCCGGGGTGGATGTGGGGTCCATGCGGCTGCTGATGGTGCCGCTCGGGACCTTGGCCTCGTGAATGTCGGAGATGTGGCCCTTGCCGCCCTCGAAGGCGCCGCTCACCGCACCGGAGGTGGCGCCCTTGGCCACGTCCTCCAGGCTGAAGTTCCCCGACATGGCGCCCTCGACCGCGGTCGACGCGGCGCCGGTGACGCCCTCCTCGATGCCCTCCCGGACCATGGCCTTGCCGATGCCGGGCAGCGCTTTGCCCAGCCCGCCCTCGGCCACGTCGGCGGCGATCTTGCCGCCCTCTTCGCCCAGCACCTTGCCGAAGGTCTTGCCCATGCCGGCCGCGACCCCGACGCCGACCACACCCGAGATCGCCCCGGACTTGACCGCGTCCAGGGTCTTGCTCGTGTCGAACTCCTGACGGGTGCCCTCGGCCATCTGGAACAGCTGCACGGCCCCGTCGATGGCGACGTTCGAGGCGATCTCGGTGGCCACCCCCACCGCCAGCCTGCGCAGCAGGCTCTTGCCCACCTGGTCGCCCACCGCTTTGATCAGCTTGCGGATGATCATCATGATGAACTGGCGGCAGGTCATCTGGGCGACCGGGATACCCGCCGTCGACGCCCCGAACGTGGCGAACGCGGCGGCGACCATCGCGGCGATCTGGATCACCAGGGCGATCAGCGACGCGATGATCGAGAGTTTGGCGTACTCGATCTCCATCGCGCAGTTGCGGCAGGCCTTGGCGAGCTGCTCGGAGCCCGATTTGAGCTGGGGGAAGGCGGCTTCCTCGCCGTCGACGAACTTCGCCCAGAACTCGTCGAAGGCCTTGGCCGCGTCGCCGTCCATGTGGCTGCGGGCCTCGCTGACCGCTGAGGTGGCCGCGGTCATGGCGGACTCGACGTCGCGCGCCGCCTGGTCCCAGGCGTCGGCGAGGCGGAGGACCGCTGTCTCGTCGCCCTTGGGCCAGTCGGAGCCCAGCACCCAGGGCGAGATGGTCTTGACGAACTCCGGAACCTCGATGCCCATGTCAGACCTGCTGGCCCTGGTTCTTGAAGGTCTGCGCCGCGCCCTGGTCGGTCTGCTGGGTCCGGTCGGCCTGGGTCTTGAGGCTGTCGGCGATCTGGACCAGGGCGTTGGCCACATCGGACACCGCCTGGCTGATGGCGTCCGCCGCCGGGACGTAGTCCTTCGCGAACGCTTGCCCGGACTCGTCGTCACCCCAGCAGGGGCCCTCGGCCTGGAGCTTGCGCACCAACGCCGCCGCCTTGCCCTGGAACTCCGTGCCGGCCGGCCGCAGCCGGCCCGCGCCCGCCCGCACGCCGTCCGGGTCCATCCGCATCGGCGAGTCCGGCCCCGATGTCACCATTCGTTCGGCCTCTGCGGCTCGTCGCGGTTCCACATCTTCTGGTTGGCGTAGTAGTCGTCGTCCGCGACCTCGCCCTCGGGCTCCTCCTCGTCCTGTCCGGGCAGCTCCACTTTGAACAGGTCGCGCAGCGAGGGGGCGCCGGGCACCAGGTCCGGCAGGTCGATCATGTCCTCGTCCGGGGTGAGCGCCTGGACCTCGCGGGTCACCTCGACGCGCACGCTCGCCGCGGCCTTGCGGATCACCCGGGTGATCTCGGCCGCCAGCTGCTCGGGGGTGCCGCGGTCGAACGCGCGGGAGGACAGCGTCAGCGAGGTGAGCAGCCCGGTCCGGTCCACCCGGGCGGTCACGATCCCGTCCGCCGAGCCGGCCTCGCCGGTCAGCTGGGCCATCCGCTCCTGGGCCTCTTTCAGCTCCGCGGTGCGCCGCTGCAGGTCGGCCATCATGTCGTCGACCTGGCTGCGCATGGCGGCGTTGCGCGCGGCCAGCTGCGCGTACTCGTCGTCCGGTGCGGACAAACCCCTCGCCCCCCGGCTTGTCGGGTCACTTACGCGACGGAATGTACCCGGGCGATCTGACAGTCCGGGCGGTTTTGCGTACAGTGTCAGGTGGTGTCGCCCGCCGTGACGATCTCGTGACCCACCCTCCCGGCCTGCACAAACGCCCGCGCGCGCTTGGTCAGGGGCCCCCGGTTTTGATCCGGCGATCCGGCCGGGTATCTTTGCTAACCGTGCCCGACTGATGTCGGGCCGCTCCGTGTGCCATCGAGTGTGTGAAAGCCTCGGGTCGGTACGTCGGAGTCCTCCCAAACCCCGTTGGGATGCCGCAGTTGTTCAGGTGGCGCAGTCCCGCACGGGCCGTACGAGGCAGGCGACACGCCCGACCTCGGGTTACGGCGGGGCCAGGGCGGAAGCGCTGTAACCAGGGACAACGCCAAGTAGATGCAGTCGTAGAGAAAGCCGGTCCATGCCCACGATCCAGCAGCTGGTCCGAAAGGGCCGCCAGGACAAGGTCGCCAAGACCAAGACCGCGGCGCTCAAGGGGAGCCCGCAGCGGCGCGGTGTGTGCACACGCGTGTACACCACCACTCCGAAGAAGCCCAACTCGGCGCTGCGCAAGGTCGCCCGCGTGAAGTTGACCAGCGGCATCGAGGTCACCGCCTACATCCCCGGCGAGGGGCACAACCTCCAGGAGCACTCGATGGTGCTCGTGCGTGGCGGTCGTGTGAAGGACCTCCCGGGTGTTCGCTACAAGATCATCCGTGGCTCGCTGGACACGCAGGGCGTGAAGAACCGCAAGCAGGCGCGCAGCCGCTACGGCGCGAAGAAGGAGAAGAGCTGACATGCCCCGCAAGGGACCGGCCCCGAAGCGGCCGCTGATCTCCGACCCGGTCTACAGCTCGCCGCTGGTCACGCAGCTGATCAACAAGGTGCTGCGGGACGGCAAGCGCTCCGTCGCGGAGAAGATCGTCTACGGCGCGCTCGAGGGCGCCCGTGAGAAGACCAGCACCGACCCGGTGGTCACGCTCAAGCGCGCGCTGGACAACGTGAAGCCCACCATCGAGGTGAAGAGCCGCCGTGTCGGTGGCGCCACCTACCAGGTGCCGATCGAGGTCAAGCCGGGCCGCAGCACCACGCTGGCGCTGCGCTGGCTGGTCAGCTACTCCCGCAGCCGCCGCGAGAAGACCATGGTCGAGCGGCTGATGAACGAGCTGCTCGACGCGAGCAACGGCCTGGGCGCCAGCGTCAAGCGGCGCGAGGACACCCACAAGATGGCCGAGTCGAACAAGGCCTTCGCCCACTACCGCTGGTGATCTAGACCAGCCCCAGCTCTGCAAGACAGGGGAAGATTCTCGTGGCACTCGAAGTGCTCACCGACCTTGCCAAGGTCCGCAACATCGGGATCATGGCGCACATCGACGCGGGCAAAACCACGACGACCGAGCGGATCCTCTTCTACACGGGGATCAACTACAAGATCGGCGAAGTGCACGACGGTGCCGCGACGATGGACTGGATGGAGCAGGAGCAGGAGCGTGGTATCACCATCACCTCCGCTGCTACCACCACCTACTGGAACAACAACCAGATCAACATCATCGACACGCCGGGCCACGTGGACTTCACCGTCGAGGTGGAGCGCTCGCTCCGCGTGCTCGACGGCGCCGT
>CBIMJO010000779.1:0-5369 GCA_966244135.1 uncultured Actinocrispum sp.
GAACCGGCTGACGCGCTGGTTGTCCTGCGTGGGCGTCATGGTGACCGACATCGGGTGGAGTCCTCTCGTGACGGAGCCGCCCCGAGGTTCCCCGCCGAGCCGGCTCGAATCCGGCTCGGGGTTGGTTGGTCAGCGCAGCGGATCGCCCGCCGACCCATCCCGGGCCGGGCGACCAAACCAATACTGGCGCTGCATGGTGGCAACCCTAGCAGAGCGCGATCAGCCGGCCGCGAGCATCAGCTCGCCGACGAAGTCGCGGATCTCGGTGTCCGTGACGTCGTCCAGCTGTTCGGTGACCGAGATCTCGAAGCTGCACGTGAGCGGGTTGGCGGTGCGCCGGATCATGCCGAACAGCCGGATGCCGGTCCGTTCCGCGAGCAGCCGGGCATGGTCCATTACACGATCGGGTGACGCTGACAAGTGCACATGGAACAGCGGGGTCTGCGGCGGTTCGGGAACCACCTGAACGCCGGGGATCCCGCCCAGCACACCGGCCAGCGCGCGGGCCCGCAGCAGGAACTCGGGCATCCGCGGCAACAGGTCGTCCAGCCCGCGTTCCCCGGCGAGCGCCATCGGCCATGCCGAATGGACGCTCCCGCCGAGCCGGTCCCGCCAGACCCGGGCGTGCTCGATGAACTCGGTGTCCCCGGCCAGCACCGCGCCCGAGATGCCGAGCAGTCCTTTGTAGAGGGACACGTACACGCTGTCGAACAGCGCGGCGATCTCCGCGTGCGTCCGCCGGTAGTACGGCTGCGCCTCCCACAGCCGGGCACCGTCCATATGGGACGCCACACCGTGCTCGCGGGTCCAGTCGACCTGGGCGACCAGGTCCTCCCACTCCGGCAGCTGCCCGCCGATGTCCCGTTGCGGCAGTTCCAGCAGCAACGCGGCCACCGGTTCGCGGACCGCTTCCAGGTCGGCGAGCTGGATCAGCGAGTACCGGTCGCCCACCGGAAGCCCGGCCAGCCCGTGCACGATCATGTATCCCTTGTGCTCGTGCACGTCGAGGTGGCACTGCGGGTGGAACGCGATCGTCCGGGTCCCGCGGCGGTCGGCGTGGATGCGCATGGCGACCTGCTGGGCCATCGTCCCGCTCGGGAACATCGCCGCGTCGGGCTTGCCGAGCAGGTCGGCGATCCGGCGTTCGAGTCTCGGCACGGCGTCGAACCTGGACTCTTCGGCCAGCACCCGTTCGCCGAGCTGCTCGAGCACTCTGGCCGGCCGGTGCAACCGGGAAGCCGCAAGGGATACCGAACGAGGTGCGTCGTCGATCGCCATGGTCAGACCCTACCGGTCGCTTTGGACTAGACCACTTGGTTTACGACGGGTGCGCACCCAGTAGCCGACCGGAAAGCTCAGCCCGGCCACCTGGGCGATCGCCCTGCGCGCGACCGGCGCGGAGAACTCGATCCGCAGCACGGATTCCAGGCTCTTGCGGTCGGCGAACCGCCAGGTGGACGTGACCTGGGTGGACGTGAAACCCGCCTGGGCAAAGAACTCCTCGATCTTGGCCGGCTCGTAGCGGGGCAGGTCCGCGCACAGCCACGGCCCGTACGGCTCGCTGCGGCCGTCCAGGTCCACGATCGCCAGCACCCCGCCCGGCCGCAGCACCCGGTCCACTTCGCGCAGCCCGGGTTCGCAGCCAGGACCGAAGAAGTAGGCAGTGCGCGCATGCACGAGGTCGACGGACGCGTCCGCAACGGGCAGCCGCTGCGCCGATCCGGGCAGGACCTGAATGTCTGGCGATTCCGCCAGACGTGCCCTGGCACGCTTGACGAGTGGCTGATGCGGCTCGACCCCGATGACCGATCGGGCGGTCTCGGCGAAGCGCGGCAGGTGGAACCCGTCCCCACAGCCGACGTCCAGCACGTCCGATCCCGCCCAGTCACAGCGTTCCCGGAGGACACGCCAGATCTCACCGGTGACGTCCTGCGCGTGGTTCTCCACCTCGTACACATCCGGCCAGTGCCAGATGTTCGGGCTGGGCACCACGTCGTCCGGACGCACCGCGGACAGCAACGCCTCCTTGGCACGGGAGACGATTCCGGGCAGCCACGTCAACGACACGTCAAAGAGCAAACCACAACCAGCAGTTCAGGCGTATCGTCCGCCTGTGGGCTTTGTCTGCCCGCATTCCTAGGAGGTCGCCATGCAGTTCGGCACACCCTGTTGGATCGATCTCGCCACCACCGACCCGAAGACCAGCAGGGACTTCTACGGCGGCCTCTTCGGCTGGCAGTACCGGCCGAACGCCACGGGCGAGTACATCGTCGCGTTGGCCGATGGCGTTCCGGTGGCGGGAATCTACCGCTCGGAGACCGAGATCAACCCGCCGTGGACGCTGTACCTCACCGTCCCGGACAGCCGGCTGACCGCGTCGCGGATCGTCAAGCTGGGCGGCACGATCCTGATGCCACCACAGGAGTTCGACGGGCAGGGCAGCCTGCTCGTGGCCACCGACCCGACCGGCGCGGCGATCGGCTTCTGGCAGCCCGAGCGGCAGTGGCGGTTCGCCACCCAGACCAAGGGCGAGTTCCGGTGGGCCGAGCTGAACACGTGGGACGGTGACGCGGCGGACAAGTTCTACGTGGACCTGTTCGGCTTCCAGCTGGAGCAGATCGGCGACGGCATCGACTTCGACTACACGACCTGGACGTTGCCGCGCGAGGCCGAACCGGTGCTCGGGCGGATGCGGTTCGGCGCGGACTTCCCGCCGGAGAGCCGTCCGCACTGGATGCTGTACTTCGAGGTCGGGGCCGAGCTGGGCACCGACGAGGCCACCGTGCTGGCCGTCCGGCTCGGCGGGCACCTGCTGTCCGAACCGGCCGACTCGCCGTTCGGGCGGCTGTCCGTGGTCAGCGACCCGATGGGCGCGCCGTTCACGTTGATCGACACGTCGAACCGGGCCACCCCGCACGCGCCGGACGAGGACGAGCTCGGCGGGGCCAACGACGACCCGTACGACGACTGAGGTTCTAGGCGGGCACGAAAAGGCGCAGCAGCAACCACGACACGACGGCCGAGGGCAGCAGCGAGTCCATCCGGTCCATCAGGCCGCCGTGTCCCGGCAGCAGGTTGCCCATGTCCTTGATGCCCAGGTCCCGTTTGATCAGCGACTCCACCAGGTCGCCGACCGTGGAGACGAGCACGATGGCGGCGCCGAACAACGCGCCCTGCCACCACTGCGCGTTCAGCATGAGCGTGAGCGACAGCCAGCCGCCGACCACACCGGCGACCATCGACCCGGAGAAGCCCTCCCAGGACTTCTTCGGGCTGATCGTCGGCGCCATGGGGTGTTTGCCGAACAGCACACCGGCCGCGTAGCCGCCGGTGTCCGACGCGACGACCGCGATCAGGAAGCACAGCACCCGCGCCACGCCGTCGTGCGGGACGACGAGCATGGCCGCGAACGACGCGAACATCGGCACGTACGCGGCGGTGAAGAAGGACGCGGAGATGTCCCGCAGGTAGCCCTCCGTGCCGCCACGGAACCGCCACAGCATGCTCGCCAGGACGGTGACGACAAAAGCCGACAGGATGCCGTTGCGCTCGAACGGCCACGCCAGCCACACCATCGCCTGACCGCCGACGAGCACCGGCCAGAACGCCACCTGGATGCCGTCGGCCCGTTTGAGCGCGCCGGACAGCTCGTAGGTCGCGACACCGACGGCCAGCGCGACGATGCCGATGAAGATCTCCTTGACCGTCACCAGCGAGACGATCACAGCGGCGCCCAGCAGCAGCCCCACCGCGATCGCGGCGGGGAGGTTGCGGCCGGCGCGGGACTTCTTGCCGTCGGCCGGCTCGCCGGTCGTGGCTCCGGTGCCCATGTCGGTACTCAACTGGCGCCTTCCGCTGGAAGTGTCACTGTGGGGTCTTGAAGGTCGCTTCCAGCAAGGGCATACGACGGTGTTCCGTGCCGGAAGTCCGGTGCACTGCGGGTACCGGGCAGTGCACCAGGCTTCCGTCGCGGCCCACTAGACCTCGAGAAGCTCGGCTTCCTTGTGCTTGACCAGCTCGTCGACCTGTGCGACATAACGGTCGGTCAGGTGCTGCAGTTCCTTCTCGGCCCGCGCCACATCGTCCTCGCCAGCCTCGCCGTCCTTGGCGATCCGGTGCAGCTCCTCGTTGGCCTTGCGGCGGATGTTGCGGATGGAGATCTTGGCGTCCTCGCCCTTGCCCTTGGCGGTCTTCACCATCTCCCGGCGCCGCTCCTCCGACAGCTGCGGGATCACCACGCGGATGATCGTGCCGTCGTTGCTCGGGTTCACCCCGAGGTCGGAGTCCCGGATCGCCTTCTCGATCGAGTTCAGCTGGCTGACGTCATACGGCTTGACCACGGCCATCCGAGCCTCGGGGATGCTGATCCCGGCCAGCTGGTTCAACGGCGTCGGCGAACCGTAGTAGTCCACCACGATGCGGTTGAACATGTTCGGAGTCGCTCGCCCGGTGCGTACGGCGGCCAAGTCGTCCTTGGCGACATGCACCGCCTTTTCCATCTTCTCCTCGGCGTCGAGGAGTGTCTCGTCGATCACGGCTGCTCCTTGCTGCGGGCGTTCGCGGGCTTGCGTTGCGGATGATCCCAGCGTCTAGACGACCGTACTCGCGGGGGTACTCACCAGCGTGCCGATCCTCTCACCACGCACGGCCCTCGCGATGTTGCCCTCGGTCAGCAGGTTGAACACGACGATCGGCATGTTGTTGTCCATGCAGAGGCTGAACGCGGTCGTGTCGGCCACCTTCAGGTCCTTCTCCAGCGCCTCACGATGGGTGATGTGCTCGAACATCGTCGCGGTCGGGTCCTTCTTCGGGTCGGCCGTGTACACGCCGTCGACGGCCTTGGCCATCAGCACGACCTCGCAGCCGATCTCCAGCGCCCTTTGCGCGGCGGTGGTGTCGGTGGAGAAGTACGGCATGCCGGTCCCGCCACCGAAGATCACCACCCGGCCCTTCTCCAGGTGCCGGATGGCCCGGCGCGGGATGTAGGCCTCGGCGACCTGGCTCATCGTGATCGCGGTCTGCACCCTGGTCTCGATGCCCTGCGCCTGCTCGAGGAAGTCCTGCAGCGCCAAGCAGTTCATCACCGTGCCCAGCATGGCCATGTAGTCGGCCCTGGCCCGGTCCATGCCGCGCTGCTGCAGCTCCGCGCCGCGGAAGAAGTTGCCGCCACCGATCACGATCGCGACCTGGGTGCCCGCCCGGACGACCTCGGCGATCTGCCGGGCCACTGTCTGCACCACGTCGGGATCGACCCCGACCGCGCCGCCGCCGAACATCTCACCGCCGAGCTTCAACAGCACCCTGCGGAACGGTCTGGGGAAGTTGGCTTCGGTCACATCTCCTCCTGGCGGCCTGGTACGAGCAAAGGC
>CBIMJO010000780.1:0-5362 GCA_966244135.1 uncultured Actinocrispum sp.
CAGCCGCGGCGGGCGGACCCGGTTCACGAACACCGCGCCGGGCCGCAGGTCGGCCCCGTCCAGGTCGGCGACGGCCTCCAGGGTCTCGCGCACCGGCATCTCCTCCAGCAGCGTCACCAGGTGCACCGCGGTGTCGTCGGAGTGCAGCAGCCGCACCACGCCGTCGCTCTGGCCCTTGATCGGCCCGACCTTGGCCAGGTCGGCCATGGCGCGGGTGACGTCCAGGAACTTCACGATCCGGCCGGTCGGCGGCGCGTCCACCACGACGGCGTCGTACAAGTGCCGACCGTTGTCCCCGGTGCGCCCGACGGTCTCCTTGATCTTGCCGGTGAGCAGGACGTCCCGCAGGCCCGGCGCGAGCGTGGTGGCGAAGTCGATGGCGCCCATCCGGCGCAGCGTCCGGCCGGCCAGGCCCAGGTTGTAGAACATCGACAGGTAGTCCAGCAGCGCCGCCTCGGCGTCCACGTGCAGGGCCCGGACCTCGCCACCGCCGGGCGCGGCGGCGATGCGCAGCTCCTCGTACGGCAGCGGCTGGGTGTCGAAGACCTGGGCGATGCCCTGCCGGCCCTCCACCTCGACCAGCAGCACCCGCTTGCCGCCGGTGGCCAGCGCGATCGCCAGCGCCGCGGCGACGGTGGTCTTGCCCGTACCCCCCTTGCCCGTCACGATGTGCAGCCGCGCACGGGCCACATGATCGGTCCAACCAACGACGGGGGTGGTCACTACTCAAGCGTAAGTGCCGGAATACGCAGATGCCCTTGTGGCCGGTCAGCTCGTGAGCAACAGCACTACGTTCGTCAGCCCGACGACGAGCACGACGATCCACACCACCGCGCCGGGGAACACGGTGAGCGACAGGATGCACAGGACCGTCAGGAGGGTGAACGCGATCGCCCCGGCCACCGCGACCGTGCCGCTGGTGCTGCCCTTGCGTTCGCGCGTGTAGGCCATGGTGAGCAGCACGAGGATGATGCCGCCGAACCCGATCAGTACCCCTGCGATCACCCGCCACGTCTCCACGGGGTGAAGCTACCCAAAGTGCACGGGCTACGCTCCGGCCCATGACGAAGTGGGAGTACGCGACCGTCCCCCTGCTGACCCACGCGACCAAGCAGATCCTCGACCAGTGGGGCGAGGACGGCTGGGAGCTGGTCACGGTGCAGCCCGGCCCGACCGGTGAGCAGCTCGTTGCCTTCCTGAAGCGGCCCAAGCCGTGAGCTGGTCCGCGCGGCTGGCCGAGCTCGGCATCGAACTCCCCTCGGTGGCGGCCCCGGTCGCCGCGTACGTGCCCGCCGTGCAGTCCGGATCGCACGTGTACGTCTCCGGTCAGCTGCCGTTCGTCGGGGGCTCGCTGCCCGCGACGGGCAAGGTCGGCGCGGAAGTCAGCCCGGAGGAGGCCAAGGACCACGCGCGGACCTGCGCGCTGAACGCCCTGGCCGCGGTGCACTCGCTGGTGGGCGTGGACGCCGTCGTCCGGGTGGTCAGGGTCGGCGGCTTCGTGGCCGCGGCTGAGGGCTTCACGGCCATCCCGGCCGTGGTCAACGGTGCCTCCGAGCTGTTCGGAGAGGTGTTCGGGGACGCCGGCAAGCACGCTCGTGCCGCTGTGGGGGTGGCGGAACTGCCACTCGGCGCACCGGTCGAGGTCGAGGTGATCTTCGAGGTCGGAGGGTGAGCATGGACAGCTACGCGGAGTCGGACTGTCACGAGCTGCTGCTGCGGCTGGCCGGCCGGCTGCCGGACCGCCAGCTGTGGCGGTTCCGCGACTGGCTCGCGTCCGGTGCCGTCACGGCGCTGGCGCGGTCGCTGCCGCTCACACTTCTTCGCGAACGTGTCGGGCTCACAGCCGAGGAATCTCGCCTGCTCACGAACGCTTTGCGGCCCGCCGGCGCCGATCCGGAGCGGCTCAACGCGCTGCCATGGGTAGACGAAATCGCCGAGGTCGACTACACATTCACGTCGGAGTCGCCCGAATGGGTGAGCATGGGTGACTCCACGGGCGTAGTCCTTGGGGCGATTGTCCGGGATCGGACCGATATCGGTGAGGTCCGAGGCAGCTGGCGATTGCCACGAACGGGTGGCGACCCGGGTCGTCCTGGTGACCGCGACCTCGCAGTGCGCGCGGCTGGCAGGTGAGCTGCAGCGGGTGCTGCGGGCGCTCGGCACCCATGAGCCGAGCGTCGAGGTGATCCCGAGGGGCATCCTGCTGCCTCGGTACCACCAGGCGGCACTGGCGGCGTCGGTGCCGCTGGCCATGGGAGCCGCTGAAGGGGGACATCTGGTCCCCAGCTAGACGAGCCGGAATGGAGACAGCCGTGACCCAGGTCGCCGACCGCGTTGCGCTTCCGATCCGTGTCCATGATCTGCTGCTGGGCCTGGCCGGCCGGCTGGACGACGACGCGCTGACCGACGCACGGGAGCTGCTGGCGTCCGCCGAGCTGGACCGGTCGCTCGAACTGATCGCCGGCTGCCTAGTGGCCGGCCGGATCCCGCTGTCGCCGGTGGAGCGCAGGGACCTGGACACGCTGTTCGCCGAGGCGCACTGCGACCCGACGCTGATACAGCAGCTGAAGGTCGACGACGGGCGAGCCCGCCCACCAGTGCACAAGTTCCACCCGGGACTGGTCGACTCGCAGGTCGGCGGCGCCGAGCAGGGCGTGAACGAGGCGGTGCACCGGGTGCTGGAGGTCCTGCCGGACGTGCGGGCCCTCTGGTGCGTGTGGCGGACCACCCCCGCGGGAGCGGTGGCCGGGCCAGTGCCCAACCGGGTGGTGCTGGTCGAGATCGGGCCCCGCGGGTTCCCGCCGTCGACGGCCTACCGGATCGAGCACGCGCTGCGCCGGGCCGGGATCCGCGCGGCGGTGGAGGTGCTGCGGGACAGCTCGCCGCTGACCGAGTACCACCGCCAGGCGATGCAGCAGGCCCGCCGGGTGTCGTTCGACGGGGCCGACGGCTCGGCCGAACCGGACACGCCGCGGACGTGGGGCCAGGAGCGCCAGGGCGGCTGGAAGAAGGAGCCCGAGCCGGAGGCCGAGCAGCCCTCGTCGAGCAGTTGGATCCCGGAGATGGAGCCGGTCACGTCCCCAAAAGAGACGACGACGGTGCTCGATCCAGTCGCCGATGACACCACGTCGTCGCCGGCCCCGGTCCCTGCCCCGACGCCGTCACCGTCACCGCGTCCGGACCGCCCCAACTTCGACCAGCCGAGCCTCCGCCGGGCCGAACCGGTCGAGGAGCCCAAGAAGCCCGCAACACCCGCGCCGGTAGTGCCACCGCCGGCTCCGCCGGTGCCCTCCGTTCCATCGGTTCCGTCGGTGAAGGACACGTTCGACGACAGCGACCTGAACGACCAGGAGCGGGACCTCCTGCGTCAGCTGCAGGAAGAGCTGGCGAAGCGCGAACAGGCCGAAGCGGCGGCGGCGCCGAACAAGAAGCTGTCCTGGCAGACCGACAAGTCCGGCCGCCACTCCGACAGCGAGTCGAAGCAGTGGTCCAGCCCGCCGACGCCGCGGATCATCAACGGCGCCCCGCCGTCCGCGGGCGGTACAGGTGAACCACCGCGGTTCTCCCCGGGAGCATGAAACAAGGGCCAGCCACTCCGGCTGGCCCTTTCTTTTCTCCAGGCTTGGACGCCGGTCACGCCTGCCAGAGGTCGTGAGCGACCTCGTCGTCCTTGGTCGGCCGCACCCGCTGCTCGCCGTGTGTCACCAGGTGGCTGTCGTCGCCGTCGGTATGCGTGTCAGGGGTGGGTGAGTTTCTGGGTGATGGTGTGGATGATCTTCTGGAGGTGGAGGCCTCGTTGGGCGTCGACGGGGTGGGTCGTGGTGTTGCTGTGGATCATGGCCACGAAGTCGTCGAGCAGGGCGGTGTAGCACTCGGCGGCGGAGCTGTCGCGGCCCGGGAGTGAGCGGTAGCCGTGGTCGCCATAGACGGTGAACTCGGTGACGGTGGGGCGCATCGGCAGGCGCAGCGACATGGAGATCGTGCTGGTGGCGCCGCCGTCGTGGGCCATCAGGATGTGCCAGAGGTCGTGGGAGCCGTGGGTGGCGGCGATGACGTCGGTGACGGGGCCGAGGGCGGCGTCCATCAGGTCGATCACGTGCGGGCCGATGTCGAGCAGCGCGCCGTGCTCGTGCCGCCAGCGGGAGTCGACGTAGTCCTCGGACAGCAGGGCGCCGGACAGCCACTGGGCGTTGCCACCGGCGAGGCCGCCGAGCTCGTGCAGGCCATCGAGCCACTGGCTGGTCTCGTGGGCGAAGCGGCGGACGAGGGCCATGATCGAGGCGACACCCGCGTCGGCGATGGTCCCGGCGAGCCGTTCGGCTTCATCGAGAGTGGCCGCGAGCGGCTTCTCGAGGATGAGGTGCCGGCCAGCTTTGGCGGCCTCCAGCGCGAGGTCGGCCTGAATGGCCGGAGGCACGGCGAAGGCCACGGCGTCGACCTGGGCGATCAGCTCGGCAGGATCGGCGGCGACCTGCGCGCAGTAGCTGCCCGCCAGCTCAGCGGCGGCGTCCTGGCGACGCGCCCACACCGAGACCAGCTCGACGCCTGGATGGTCGGCCAGCCCGGGAGCGTGCACGCGCTGCGCCCATCCGCCGGCCCCGATCAGTCCCACTCGCACCTGGTTCTCCACCCAGCAAGTATCCCGGGTGAGCTGGGTCACGCGGTTCGGCGGTGGGCGCGGTCGTAGGCTCGGGAGGTGCGTGAACTGCCGAAGGAGATGGTGCTGCCGGAGTCGATGGTGCCGGACAAGTTCCCGGATCCTCCGGTCACGCCCAAGGACGCCGCGACGGTGGTGCTGCTGCGGGACACCGCGGCCGGCCTGGAGGCGTTCCTGCTGCGCCGGGTGATGGGGATGGCGTTCGCGGGTGGGATGAGCGTCTTTCCGGGTGGCGGGGTCGACCAGCGGGACGCGGACGTGGCGGTCGCGTGGACCGGCCCGGACGCCGAGTGGTGGGCGGAGCGGTTCGACTGCCCGGTGCCGCTCGCCCGAGCGCTGGTGTGCGCGGCGGTCCGGGAGACCTTCGAGGAGTCCGGCGTGTTGCTCGCCGGGCCGTCGGCGTCCACGGTCGTCTCGGACACAGCGCCCTACGCGTCGGCCCGGAAGTCCTTGGTCGACCGCGAGTTCTCGCTGGCGCAGTTCCTCGCCGACGCGGGCCTGGTCCTGCGCGCGGACCTGCTGCAGCCCTGGGCGAACTGGATCACCCCAGCCGAGGAGCCCCGGCGGTACGACACCAAGTTCTTCATCGCCGCCTTGCCCGAGGGACAACGCGCCGATGGCTCCACCTCTGAAGCCGACCACGCCGAATGGCGCCGCCCCACCGATGCCATCGCCCTGTGGAAAGCGGGCGAACGCGGCCTGCTC
>CBIMJO010000781.1:0-5357 GCA_966244135.1 uncultured Actinocrispum sp.
CCTGTGGGACGCGGTAGTCCTCCTTGGCGATCCGCGCGCCGACGATGTTGGTGTTGTCGCCCGAGGTCACCGCGACGAACGCCGCGGCCTGCGCGATCCCGGCCCGTTCCAGCACGGCCCGGTTGTAGCCGTTGCCGACGATGAATCCGCCGGAGTAGTTGGCGGGCAACAACTCCCGGGTCTCCGGGTCACGGTCGAGCACGCACACATCGTGCCCCTCGATGGACAGCTGGTGGGCCAGCGTGGAGCCGACCCGCCCGCAGCCCATGATGATCACCTTCACGTCAGGGCCTCCTTACGGCGCAACACGGCCTTGCGGATCTCGTCGGCGACGAGCACGAGCGACCCGAGCGCGAACAACAACGCCCAGTCCCCCACGGACAGCGGTGCGGTGTGGAACACGTCCTGCAGCACAGGCACATAGCTGATGGCGGCCATCAGGCTCAGCCCGATCGCCTGGGCGCCCAGCAGCATCGGGTTGGACAGCAGGCCGATCCGGAACACGCTGAGCCGGTCGCTGCGCACCGCGAACCCGTTGAAGAACTGGCACACCACGATGCCGGCCTGGGTCATCGTCAACGCCTCCCGATAGACAGGGTTGTCGGCGGTGAATTGCGCGAACGGGATGCCCGCGGAAGCGATGTGCCAGAAGAACACCGCAGTCACGACGAGGGCTTGGACGCTGCCCAGGAACAGGAACCGGCGTACCAGCGCAGCGGAGAACAACGGCCGCTTCGGATCGCGCGGCGGTGCCCGCATCACGCCCGGCTCCGGTGGCTCGGTGCCCAGTGCCAGCGCGGGCAGGACATCCGAGCCCAGATCGATGGCGAGCACCTGGACCGCGCTCAACGGCACCAGCGGGAAGCCCACCAGGGTCGCGGCCAGGATCGGCACCAGCTCGCCGATGTTGTGGCTGAACAGGTAGATCAGGAACTTGCGGATGTTCTGGTACACCGACCGGCCCAGCTCGACGGCCGCGGCGATGGACGCGAACGAGTCGTCCAGCAGCACCATCACCGCCGCCTCCCGGGCCACGTCCGTGCCCGACTCCCCCATCGCCACGCCTATGTCCGCTCGTTTGAGCGCCGGGGCGTCGTTGGCGCCGTCGCCGGTCACCGCGACGATCTCGCCGAGGTCCTTGAACGCGGCGACCACCCGCATCTTGTGCTCGGGCTTGACCCGCGCGAACAACACGTGCTCGTGCTGCGACACCAAGGCCCGCAGGGATTCGTCGTCGATCCGGTCGAGTTCGGCTCCGGTGACCGTCCGGGGCGCGGCGCCCTTCGGCAGGATCCCGACCCGTCGGGCGATCGCCTCCGCGGTCAGCGCGTAGTCCCCGGTCGCCATCACGACCCGGATCCCGGCCTCGTGACAGGCTTTCACCGCGGCCACCACCTCCGGCCGGGGCGGGTCGATCATGCCCACCAGGCCGAGGAAGGTCAGCTCCTGCTCGGCCTCCTCGTGCCCGGCCGACCGCGAACCCACCTCCCGCACCGCGACGGCCAGCACCCGCAAAGCGGACCCGGCCATCTCGTCGTTCACCGCGAGCACGGCGCGCCGGCCTTCCTCGTCCAGAGTGGACACACCGTCGGCGGTGCGGATCCGGGTACAGCGGGCCAACAGCTCCTGCGGCGCTCCCTTGACGTGGGCCCAGATCCGCCCATCGGACGCGTGCAGGGTGGTCATCAGCTTGCGCAGCGAGTCGAACGGCAGCTCGCCGACCCGGGGAGCCGCCGCCTGCTCGGCTTCGAGGTCCAGCCCGGCCTTCGCGGCGGCGACGAGCAAAGCCCCTTCCGTGGTGTCGCCGAGCACCCGCCAGCCTTGCCGCCCCTCCGGCGGCAACAGCCGGGCGTCACTGCACAAAGCGGCCACCCGCAACAGTTCCCGGGCCGTCTCACCCGCCTCGACCTCACCTTGCGGCGCGTACCCCGTGCCGGTCACGCGGTGCGTGCGGCCATCGGCCCACACCGCCTGCACGGTCATCTCCGCCTTGGTGAGCGTGCCGGTCTTGTCGGTGCAGATCACCGTGGTCGAGCCGAGGGTCTCCACCGCCAGCAGCTTCTTGATCAGCGCGTGCCGCCGGGCCATCCGCCGCACACCGACGGCGAGCGCGACGGACATGGTCGCGGGCAGCCCTTCCGGTACCAGCGCGACCATGACACCGAGGGCGAACACGAACGTCTCGACCAGTGACCCGTTGCCGGTGGCCAGCCGGACCGCGAACAACAGGACGCCCAACGCGAAAGCGGCCGTGGCCACCCGCCGGGCCATCACGGCCACCTGGCGGCGCAGTGGACTGCTGTCCGTGGCGGTTCCCGCGGTGAGCTGGTAGATCCGGCCGAACTCGGTGGCGTGGCCGGTTTCGGTGACCACGGCCTTGCCGGTTCCGGACGCGACGGTCGTACCCATCCACACCAGGTTGCGGGCCTCCAGGCGGGCGACGCTCGCGGGCACCGCCGCCGCGTCCCGGCGCGCGGGCGCGCTCTCGCCGGTCAGGGCCATGTTGTTGACCGTCAGCTCGTGCGCCTCGATCACGCGGCAGTCCGCCGAGATCGCGTCGCCCGCCTCGACCACGACGACGTCACCGGGCACGAGCTCGGCCGCGGGCACCTTGACGCGTTCGCCGTCGCGGATCACCAGGGCCTGGTGCGGGACCATCGCCTGCAGAGCTTCCGCGGTCCGTTCGGCCATGTACTCCTGCATGAACCCGATCACCGCGTTCAGCAGGACGACAGCCAGGATCGCGATCGCCAGCTGGAGACTGCCGATGTCGCGCGGTTCGCTGAGCAGGTACGCCACGAAGGTGATGGCCGCGGCGACCAGCAGCATCACGGCGAACAGGTCGGTGAACTGCACCAGGAACCGCCGCAGCACCGACGCGCGCGGCGGATGGGCGAGCTCGTTGCGGCCATGGGCGCTCAGGCGGGCGGCGGCCTCCGCGGGCGGCAGGCCGTGCAGCGAGGAGCCCAGGGTGGCCAGCGCCTCGGCGGGCGGGCATTCCTGGACAAGCAGCCGCTCCGGGGAGCGCGTGTCAGTCGCCTGGGACATGCCGTCAAGACAACCGATTCGCCACCGGGGCCGGACAGGGCCGTTGTCCTTCGCGGGCAGTGCCGTTCGGCCCTGCCCGGCCACGGGCCCGGTGCCCGAGCCTGTGGCCATGAGCAAACCGATCGTGGTCGGCGTCGACGGACAGCCGGACAGCAAGGCCGCCCTGGACTGGGCCATCGCCGAAGCCGCTGAACGCGGGACGCGCCTGATGCTGGTGCATGTCGGCGGGCACGCGTGGACCACCGCGCCGTCCGGCGGTGTGGGCTTGCTTGAGCGCACTGTTGTGGACAACGCGGTTGCCACCGTGCGCGCCGTGAACCAGGACATCCGGATCTCGTCGGTGATCGCACCGGGATCCCCGGGCGATGTGCTGACCAGCTGGGCGAGCGAGGCGAGCATGATCGTGCTCGGCCACCGCGGCCTGGGCGCGGTCGGCTCGATCGTGCACGGCTCCGTCGGTGCGGCCGTGGCCGGCCAGGCCCAGTGCCCGGTGGTCGTGGTCGGCACACCGCCTGGTCCCCGCGCACCTGTGGTCGTCGGGATCGACGGCTCGACCAGCGCCGCCGCGGTGGACTTCGCGTTCGACTTCGCGGCGCGCCACGCAACATGGGTCCGTGCCGTGCACACATGGCAACGCGGCTCAGGCGAGCTTGTGCCCCAGCGCGTCAAACACCACGAGCTGTTGTACTCGGGCGTTGCCGCGGCCCGCGAACGCCACCCCGGCATCCCGGTCCAACACGTGCGCATCCTCGGTCACGCGGCCGAGATCCTGGCCGAGGAGTCGATGAACGCGCAGCTGCTCGTCGTCGGGACCCGCGGCCGCAAGGCCCTGTTCGGATCGGTGAGCCGGTCCCTGCTTCGCACCGCGAACTGCCCGCTCGCGGTCGTCCCCCCGGAGTGACCCATGTCTGCAGTGCTGATCACATACGCCTCGAAGATGGGCTCGACCAAGGAAATCGCCGAACGGATCGGCGCCGCCATCACGCAGTCCGGTGACGAGGTCACCATCGTGCCCGCGCACGAGGTGCGGGACGTCACGCCGTACGACGCGGTCGTGCTCGGCAGCGCCCTGTACGCCATGCGCTGGCGGCCCGAGGCGGTCCGGTTCCTCAAGCGCCACCAGGCGGCACTCGCCGGGCGGGCGGTCTGGCTGTTCCACAGCGGACCGTGCGGGCCCGACGCGGGCAAAGCGCAGAACGCCCCGGCCAAGGTCCGCCGGCTCGCTTCGGCCATCGGCGCCGACGGCCCGATCACCTTCGGCGGCCGGCTGTCGCCGGACACCGCGCAGGGATTCCTGGCCAAGCGGATGGCTCAGGGCCCGCTCGCCGGTGACTACCGCGACTGGGACCGGATCACCGAATGGGCCACGACCATCACCAGCGAACTGCACCCAGAACGAGAAGGCAGCACATGAACACCAGCCAGACCGGCACCCCGGCCGTCCACATCGAACTAGGCCGCGGCATCCCCGAGTACGCCGAGGGTTACGCGCGCGCCAAGATCCTTGACGTGCTGCGGTTCGCCCCAAGACCGGTGCTGCATGTCAGGATCCACCTGGACCTGATCGGCAACCGCCGCCACCCCGATGTCACCGCGCACGCCAACATCGACGTCAACGGCACCCCGGTGATCTCCCAGTCGGTCGGCGCGACCGCGGGCGAGGCCGTGGACCTGCTGCAGGGCAAGCTCCGCGGCCAGTTCAGCCGGTTGTGACCAGTGCGCCGGGCGCGCGATCAGAGCCTTTCAGGCCATGGTCCCCGGTCTTTAGGCCCAAGCGCGGGCCGCCGGTCAGCACCTAGCGTCGATCACAGACGACGTGGAGGTTCCTATGAGAACACTGAAAGTCAAGGACGTGATGACCCGCGAGGTCACCTCGGTGCACGAGGACACCTCGTTCAAGGCCATCGCCGCGGCGATGGCCGGGCGCCGGATCAGCGGGATGCCGGTGCTCACCCCGATCGGAAAGGTGGTCGGGGTCGTCTCGGAGGCGGACCTGCTGCCCAACGAGTACCGGGCCGGGGAGCACGACCAGGTGCACGATCTGTTGCACCACACCGAGGCCAAGAAGGCCAGTGCGCGTACCGCCAGGGATCTGATGAACGCGCCGGCGGTCACGGTGACACCCGACATCCCGGTGCGCAAGGCAGCGGCGTTGATGGCCAAGCACGGCGTCAAGCGGCTTCCGGTGGTGGACGACAAGGGCCTGCTGGTCGGGATCATCTCGCGGCGGGATGTGATCGGCACGTTCCTGCGGTCCGATGAGGACATCCACGACGAGATCGTGCATGAGGTGTTCCTGCGCGGGATGG
>CBIMJO010000782.1:0-5351 GCA_966244135.1 uncultured Actinocrispum sp.
AGCGGTTCGGGCCCGCGTTCACCGCCACCCGGCCGAGCCCGCTGCTGGCCGACATCGCGTGGGGCGGCGACCAGGCCCCGGCCGAGACCAGCGAGCTGCGCGCGAAGTTGCTTGAGCTGCCGGAGGAGTACCGGTCGGTCGAGCTGACCGACCTGGTCCGGACGCAGGTCGCGGCGGTCCTGGGGCACTCCGGCGCGGCTGATGTCCCGGCCGACCGGGCGTTCTCCGATCTCGGCTTCGACTCGCTGACCGCGGTGGAGTTGCGCGATCGGCTCGGATCGTCGACCGGCCTGACCCTGCCCACGACGTTGGCCTTCGACCACCCGAACCCCGTGGCGCTGGCCCGGTTCCTGGAGACCGAGCTGCTCGGCGGAGCGTCGGAGGAGGTCACGGCGGTTCCGGTGGCCGTATCCGACGACCCGATCGTCATCGTCGGCATGGCCTGCCGGTACCCGGGCGGCGTGCTGTCGCCCGAGGACCTGTGGCGGGTCGCTGTCGACGGAGTCGATGCGATCAGTGGGTTCCCCACCGACCGAGGCTGGGACCTGGCCGCGCTCAACCACAACGGCACCTCGCGCGGCGGCTTCCTGGAGAACGTAGCCGACTTCGACCCCGGCTTCTTCACGATCTCGCCGCGAGAGGCGATCGTGATGGACCCGCAGCAGCGCCTCGTGATGGAGGTCGCGTGGGAGAGCCTGGAGCGGTCCGGGATCGACCCGCGGGCGTTGCGCGGCACCGACTCGGGCGTGTTCATCGGTGGCGCCACTGGCGACTACCGCCCGCCCGCCGAGACCCGCGGTCACGTGCTGACCGCTCAGGCCGGAAACCTGTTGTCCGGCCGGGTGTCCTACTCGTTCGGTCTTGAGGGGCCAGCGGTCACTGTGGACACTGCGTGCTCGTCTTCGTTGGTGGCCATGCACTTGGCAGCACAGGCCCTGCGTGCGGGGGAGTGCTCGCTGGCTCTCGCCGGTGGCGTCACGGTGATGTCGACGGCGACCGGGTTCGTCGAGTTCGGCGAGATGGGCGCGCTGTCACCGGACGGCCGGTGCAAGGCCTTCTCCGAGGACGCGAACGGGACCGGCTGGTCCGAGGGCGTCGGTGTGGTCGTCCTTGAGCGGCTGTCCGATGCGGAACGCAACAGCCACCAGATCCTCGCTGTGGTGCGGGGTTCGGCGATCAACCAGGACGGCGCTTCGAATGGCCTGACCGCGCCCAACGGCCCTTCGCAGAAGCGGGTGATCCGCCGGGCGCTGGCTTCGGCCGGACTGTCCACAACGGACGTCGATGCTGTTGAGGCACACGGCACCGGGACGCCGTTGGGTGACCCGATCGAGGCCCAGGCCCTGATCGCCACCTACGGCAAGGACCGCGAGACGCCGCTGCTGCTGGGCTCGCTGAAGTCCAACATCGGGCACACGCAGTCCGCCGCCGGTGTGGCCGGTGTCATCAAGATGGTCATGGCCATGCGGCACGGCGTGCTACCGAAGACGCTGTTCGCCGAGGAACCGACGACTCACGTGGACTGGACCGCCGGGTCTGTCTCGCTGCTCGCCGAGACCACACCGTGGCCGGAGACCGGCCGGGCGCGCAGGGCGGGTATCTCGTCCTTCGGCGCCAGCGGGACCAACGCGCACATGATCATCGAGCAGCCGCCCGCTGTGTCGGTTTCCGAGACTGCCGACTTGGTTGCGCCGGTTGTCGTTTCTGGTCGGACTCCGGAGGCGGCCAAGGCTCAGGCTTCGCGACTGGCCGCGTTCCTGCGGGACAACTCGTCGGTATCGCTTGTGGACGCTGCCTTCACGGCGGCTACCAAGCGCTCGAGCTTCGAACACCGGGCCGCGGTGGTCGGCGCTGATCGTGAGTCCGTGATCGCGGCCCTGGAGTCGTGTGCGCCACAGCTGGTCGAGGGGCGGTCGGGCAAGCTGGCCTTCCTGTTCGCCGGCCAGGGCGCGCAGCGACTCGGGATGGGCCGGGAGCTGTACTCGCGGTACCCCATATTCGCCTCCGCTCTCGATGCCGTGCTGGCCGAGCTTGACCCGGCGCTGCGGGATGTCATGTGGGGCGAGGACGCGGAGGCGTTGAACCAGACCGGGTTCACGCAGCCCGCTCTGTTCGCCATCGAGGTCGCGCTGTTCCGGCTGCTGGAATCGTGGGGTGTGCGGCCGGATTACCTGGCCGGGCACTCTGTCGGTGAGATCGCGGCCGCGCATGTCGCTGGGGTGTTCTCGCTGGCGGACGCCTGCCGGTTGGTCACGGCTCGCGGCGGGATGATGCAGGCGCTGCCCGCTGGTGGTGCGATGGTCGCGGTCCAGGCCACTGAGGATGAAGTGGTTCCGTTGCTCACCAATGGGATGTCCATCGCGGCCGTCAACGGTCCGCGGTCGGTCGTGATCGCCGGTGAGGAAGAAGCCGTTCTCGCGGTGGCGGCGCAGTTCGAGAAGACCAAACGGCTGCGGGTCTCGCACGCCTTCCACTCGCCACTGATGGACCCGATCCTCGAGGACTTCGCCCAGGTGGCTCGTTCGGTCACCTACCAGCCGCCCCGGCTGCCGTTCGTGTCCAATGTGTCCGGTGGGCTAGCCGCGGCCGCGCAGGTGTGCTCGCCCGACTACTGGGTGACTCACATCCGCCAGGCGGTGCGGTTCTCGGATGGGGTCGAGGCTCTGGCCGAGCAGGGTGTGACGACCTTCGTGGAGATCGGTCCCGACGGTGTGCTGACCGGCATGGCCGCGGAGACGCTCGGCGACGAGACGGACGCCGTGCTGCTGCCTGCTTTGCGCTCTGGGCGGGACGAGGAACTCACCCTGATGACGTTGTTGGCACGGCTGCACGTTCTTGGCGAGCGGCTGGACTGGAGGAAGTTCTACGCCACCACGGGTGCTCGTCAGGTGGATCTGCCGACCGACGCGTTCCAGCACGCGCGGTTCTGGCCGGAGACCGAGACGTCCACTATGGACGATTGGCACTACCGGGCCGACTGGAAGCAGATCCAGGTCACGCCTTCGGCTCTGGAGGGTTCGTGGCTGGCGGTGCTTCCTCCGGATGCCTCGCCGTGGATGACTTCGGTGGCTGCCGGGATGACTCCGGTTTCGGCTTCGGAGATCGGGTCCTACTCCGATGTGGCCGGAGTTGTCTCGCTGCTGACCGATCCTGGAGAGGTCACTTCGCTGATCCAGGCATTGTCCGGTGTGGATGCGCCGCTGTGGTGTGTAACTCAGTCGTCCGGGGATCCCTTGCAGGCCGGGGTGTGGGGCCTGGGCCGCGTTGCCGCTCTGGAGTACCCGGAGCGGTGGGGTGGTCTGGTCGACCTGCCTTCGTCTGTTGACGACCGGGTGCGTGGGTTGCTGGCCGGGGTGTTGTCTTCGGCTTCGTCCGAGGATCAGGTTGCGATTCGGCCAGATGGTGTCTTCGGGCGCCGGTTGACTCACCCGCAGTCGCTGCCTGTTGAGGAGTGGACGCCTACTGGCACGGTGTTGATCACTGGTGGTACTGGTGCTTTGGGCAGTCAGGTTGCCTCCGCTCTGGCTTCGGCTGGTGCCGAGCACTTGCTGCTGGTGAGCCGGCGGGGGATGGACGCGCCCGGAGCGGCGGAGCTGGCGGCTTCCTTGGATACCAAGGTGACCATCGCGGCTTGCGATGCCGCCGACGCCGACGCCATGGCCGCCCTGCTGGACTCGATTCCGGCCGAGTATCCGCTGACGGGTGTCGTTCACACCGCTGGTGTTCTCGATGACGGCATGATCGGTTCGCTTACCCCCGAACGGTTCGCTGAGGTGTACCGGTCGAAGGTGACTTCGGCTCTGGTGCTCGACTCGTTGACGCGGTCTCTCGACCTGGCTGTCTTTGCCTTGTTCTCGTCGGCTTCCGGCGCGGTCGGCAATGCCGGTCAGGCCAACTACGCGGCTGCGAACTCGGTTCTGGACGCACTGGCCGAGCATCGGCGGGCCTCGGGGCTCGCGGCCACCTCGATCGCCTGGGGTGCCTGGGCCGGCGGTGGTATGGCGGCTGGTATGGACAGTGCGGGCAGCGGGGTCGGCGCCATGGATCCGTCGCTGGCGTTGACTGTGCTGCGGCGGGTGGTCATGGGTACGGATGCGACCGCGGTGATCGCCGATATCGATCAGGCGCAGTTCGTGCGGGCCTTCACCGCCACGGGCCGGTTGAGCCCGCTGCTGAGCGACCTGCCGCGGTACGCGGAACTCACCGCGGCGCAGCCGGACTCGTCGATGCGGACCGAGTTGCTGGAGCTGTCCGAGGCGGAGCAGTTCACCCGGATCCTGGAGCTGATCCGGTCGACCTCCGCCGTGGTGCTCGGGCTCCCCGGTGTGGTCGACGCGGCCACGTCCTTCAAGGACCTCGGGTTCGACTCGCTGGCCGCGATCGAGCTGCGGAACACGCTGAACGCCGCCACGGGGTTGAAGCTGCCGTCGACGCTGATCTTCGACCACCCCACCCCGTCGTCGCTCGCCGAGCATGTCCGCTCGCGCCTGGTCCCGGCCGCGTCCGTTGTGGACACCGAGGTCGACCAGGCCGCGCTGCGCAACCTGCTCGCGTCCGTCTCCATTGGACAGCTCCGCGAAATCGGCGTCCTGGAGCCGTTGCTGCACCTCGCCAGCCGGCTGCGGACCGCCGCCACGGACGACCAGGTCACCGCCCCGGTCGACTCGGTCGATGAGATGGCCCTGGACGACCTGGTCCAGGCCGCTTTGGAAGGTGAGCTCCGATGAACAACGAGGAGACCGGCTGGACCATGCTGGCCGGCGAGCTGCTCAGAACCATCAGCGCCCTGGGCACCGACCCGTTCGTCCCGCAGTTCCCACCCCCACACCCATGGGAAGAAGAGGCCGCGCGATGAACACCATCATGGGCCTCAATGCCCACAAGGGAAGGAAACTCGCGGTGCGCCTGCTGGCCGAGGACACCGAGGAGGACGCGGGAACCCTTGCGCCCGACGACCGCCTCACGTGTCACCTCCACGGCAGGTGGATCCACCAATGCGTCAGCTCGGCGGCTCACGTCAATCGGATCACTCGGCATCGGTGGTGTCGTTCTTGTGAGGCTGAGCTGACTGTGGCAGTGGATGAGCTCGCTGGAACCATTGCTATGTCTTGTCCTCGGTGTTCGGGTGGGTTGAGTGCCGCGAGTTCTCGGTTGATTGCTGCTTGTGAACGGAGTCTCCAGATGGTCTTCGCTCCCCGTCGTGTTGCTGCCGCTTGAATTGGGGTGTCTTCATTGATGCGGGGCTTCTAGGTGGGTTGTCCTCGCCGGACGGGCTGACCACCCAGAGGGGGAGGGACCGTGCCCTCTTCCTCCGGTATGGCCTGCCCGGAGGGAACCACATCTGTCAAGCG
>CBIMJO010000783.1:0-5335 GCA_966244135.1 uncultured Actinocrispum sp.
CATCGGCAGGTCGTTGCGCCAGCGCCACTTCTCCTCGCCGTTGGCATCGAACGCGCTGACGGATCCCGTCATGTCCTCGATGTCCACCTGAACGCCGGCGCCCCAGTACGGGATGCTTTCCTTGAACTCCCGGCGCCGCCGGGTGGCTGTGGCACCGACATCCTGGACCGGGACGTAGAACAGCTCGGTCTTGGGGCTGTAGGCCGCATGGGTCCACTCTTTGGCGCCGGCCGGCCCTGGGTAGAAGTGGACCGGTTCACCCTCCTTCTCCGGGTAGCGCCGGGGCGTCACCTTGCCGTCCCGCGTGATCGCCCCCCAGTCGATCCGGTCCACGAAGGGGGTGATGTGGACCAACGCGCCGTCCGTGCGGTCCAGGACGAAGAAGTAGCCGTTCTTGTCGAAGTGCCCGAGCAGTTTGCGCCCGTCCGACTCGAACAGGATGCATTCGGCGATGCTGTCGTAGTCCCACACGTCATGCGGGGTGCACTGGTAATGCCAGCGGATCTGGCCGGCGTCGACGTCGACGGCGACGATGCTGTCGGTGTAGAGGTTGTCGCCCTCGCGGACACCTCCGTCGAAGTCGGGTGCCGGGTTGCCGGTGCCCACGTACAGCAGGTTGGTGTCCGGGTCGAAGGTGCCGGTGAGCCAGCAGTTCCCGCCTCCACGCGCCCATGCCTCGCCATCGGCGGGCCAGGTCTCGAAGCCGGGCTCCCCTGGTTTCGGGACCATGTAGCAGCGCCACTGGTGCTCGCCGGTTTCGAGGTCGAACGCGTCCAGATGGCCGCGGACCCCGAACTCCCCGCCGGAGCTGCCGACGATGATCTTGTTCTTCACGACCAACGGCGCCACCGTGGCGCTCTCCCCGGCCCGCACGTCGCCGTAGGTCTTGTCCCAGACCCGCTTGCCCGTGGTGGCGTCGAGCGCGAGCACATGGGCGTTCGCCGTGACGAAGAAGACCTTCCCCTGCGCCACCGCGACCCCGCGGTTCACGTTCCCGCAGCACAGCGACACGTCGAAGGGGACCGCGTGCTTGTACCGCCAGATCTCGACACCCGTCTTCGCGTCGAGCGCCCAGACCCAGCCGTCCCAGCCGGACAGGAACATGACCCCGTCGACGACGATCGGGGCGGCCTCGAACGAGTAGGTCGACGCGCCCGCGATGAGGCCGCTCATGCCCGCCTGGAAGATCCACGCGGGGCCGATCCGTTTGACGTTCTCCGTGTTGATCTGGTCCAGTGGGCTGTACCGCTGCCCGTTGTAGGCGCCGTAGTAGGTGAGCCAGTTCTGCGGCTCCGACCGGGCGTTCAGAATGCGCTCGTAGTCGACGTCGCGGACCACCGGCGGCGCGACTTCTCCCCCGGCCACCTTGCCGCTCAGCCTGCCCTGGTCGACGGCCTCGCCCGCGTCCACATACTCGACGGTCATCGTGCCTCCTCCTTGCTACGGCCGCGGCTGGTCGGGTCGGTCGAGGCGAGCCTCCGGTGGAACGTCTCCCAGTACGACAATGGCGCCAGTCAGTCCGCGGCCCTCGTCGTTGCCCGTGGGTGAGCTGAACCAGTAATAACCCGGCCCGTCGAGGTTGAGGGTCGCCCTCCCTTTCGAATGGTTCACCAACCAGATGAATTTCCTGTCGCCATTGCTGGGCAGGAGCGCGCAGTGCGTGTTCAGATCGTCATTGATGAGTTCGAGCTCGATATCGCCGCCGTGTGGCATGACCAGAATCGAGGGATCCCAGCTGATCTCGTCGGGCCGGATCCGGATTGTCGCGGTCATCCGGCCGTCGGATTCCTCGGTCGCCCGCTCAATTCTTCCGGTGCCGAGCACCTGACCGAGTGCCGCTTTGTTCTGCGCGTTCAACCCGAGCTCGTTGAGCAGGTCCGTGCGTTCCTGCGCGGTCGTCATCGCCGCACCACCTCCTATCGCATGGCAAATGGCTCGACTCGCCGGATCTTATTGCGGTTGCGCCGATTCAGGTGGGCCGCGCCGTTCGTCTGCCGATCGCTACCGCTCGTGCCCGAGGTCGTACCGGTCGAGGTTCATGACCTTGTCCCACGCCGCCACGAAGTCGCGCACGAACTTCTCCCCGGCGTCGTCGCTCGCGTACACCTCGGCGATGGCACGCAGTTCGGAGTTCGAGCCGAAGATCAGGTCGACCCGGCTGCCGGTCCACTTGACCTCACCCGTGGCGCGGTCGTGGCCCTCGAACGTCTCCGCATCCCCCGGCATGGGCGTCCACGCCACGTCCATGTCGAGCAGGTTCACGAAGAAGTCGTTCGTCAGCAGCCCAGGGGTCGCGGTGAACACGCCCAGCCGAGACCGCCCCGAATTCGCGCCCAGAACACGCAGGCCACCGACCAGGACGGTCATCTCGGGCGCGCTCAGGTTCAGCAGGTTCGCCCGGTCGATCAGCAGGTGTTCCGAAGCAAGCCGGTTGCCGTCGCCGCGGTAGTTTCGGAACCCGTCCGCGGTCGGTTCCAGCGATGCGAAGGACTCCACGTCGGTCCACTCCTGCGAGGCGTCCATGCGTCCTGGGGTGAAGGGGACCTCGATGTCGTGGCCCGCCGCTTTGGCGGCCTGCTCGACCGCGGCGCATCCGCCGAGCACGATCAGATCGGCCAGCGCGATCCTCTTGCCTCCCACACTGTTGACGGACTGCTGGATCCCTTCCAGCGTGCACAGCACCTGCGCGAGCGTGTCCGGGTCGTTGACCCGCCAGCCGCGCTGCGGCTCAAGCCGGATCCGTGCCCCGTTGGCCCCGCCGCGCCTGTCGCTGATGCGGAACGTCGACGCCGACGCCCACGCGGTGAACACCAACTGGGCGATCGACAGACCCGAGCCGAGGATCTTGGCCTTCAGGGCGGCGATGTCGTCCGTTGTGACCAGTTCGTGGTCCACGGCGGGAATCGGGTCCTGCCAGAGCAGCGGCTCCCGCGGGACCAGCGGTCCGAGGTAGCGCTGGATCGGGCCCATGTCGATGTGCGTCAGCTTGAACCAGGCCCGGGCGAACGCGTCCGCCAGCTGGTCCGGGTCTTCCAGGAAGCGCCGGACGATCCGCTCGTAGACCGGGTCGAACCGCAGCGCGAGGTCCGTCGTCAGAATCGTCGGGCCGTGCGTCTTCGACGGGTCATGGGCGTCCGGGACGGTGCCGGCCCCGCCGCCGTCGCGCGGAATCCACTGCCACAGACCGGCGGGGCTCAACTCCAGATCCCACTCGTAGCCGAACAGCGCCTCCACAAAGGTGTTGTCCCACTTCGTCGGCGTGGGTGTCCACGTGCCCTCGAGCCCGCTGGAAATGGCGTCAGCGCCCGATCCGGTGCCATAGCCGCTCTTCCAGCCGAGGCCCTGCTCCTCGATCGGGGCGCCCTCGGGTTCGGGGCCGAGATGGCGATCCGGGTCGGCCGCGCCATGGGTCTTGCCGAACGTGTGCCCACCGGCGATCAGCGCGACGGTCTCCTCGTCGTTCATCCCCATGCGCCGGAACGTCTCGCGGATGTCCCGGGCCGAGGTGAGCGGGTCCGGGACGGTGTTCGGGCCTTCCGGATTGACATAGATGAGGCCCATTTGGTCGGCGGCCAGAGGGTTTTCCAGCTCCCGGACGCCGCCGTGGCGCTCGTCGCCGAGCCAGACCCGCTCGGCACCCCAATAGATGTTCTCGTCGGGTTCCCAGGCGTCCGCGCGGCCACCGGCGAAGCCGAAGGTCTTGAACCCCATCGTCGCCAGGGCCCGGTTGCCCGCGAAGACCATCAGGTCGGCCCAGGAGATCCTGCGGCCGTACTTCTTCTTCACCGGCCAGAGCAACCGGCGTGCCTTGTCCAGGTTGCGGTTGTCCGGCCAGCTGTTGAGTGGGGCGAAGCGCTGCATGCCAGTGGCCGGGCCGCCCCGGCCGTCGGCGACGCGGTACGTCCCGGCGCAATGCCACACCATCCGGATCACGAGCGGCCCGTAGTGGCCGAAGTCGGCCGGCCACCACACCTGCGACGTCGTCAGCACCTCGTCGACGTCCGTCGCCAGCACGTCGAGGTCCAAGGTGGCGAACTCCCGGGCGTAGTCGAAGTCCTCGCCCATCGGGCCGGCCGCCTGGGGGTGTTTCCGCAGGACCGTCAGGTCGAGCCGGTTCGGCCACCAGTCGCGGGTACTCGCGCCGCCCATCAGATGTCCAGCGCGCGCCGCACGGCCGGGATGTTCCGCCGGGAAACCGGCACCATCGTGTTCGGCCCGTCATCCATGACCAGGGACAGCTCCCCCTTGACCCCACGCTCGATCTCGCGGATGCGGCTGAGGTTGACCACATACCGGCGGTGCACCCGAAGAAAGCCGGCGTCCGCCAGTTCACCGTCGAACTTGTCCAGCCCTTGGGAAGCGGCTCGCAACCGTCCCTGGTCGGTGGACAGCCACACGTCGTTTCCGTCCGACTCGGCGACGGAAACCTCCGGCAGCCGCAGCAGCACCATCCGGTTGTCGCGCGTCGCGACAACCCGGCGCGGCCGCTCCAGAACGTGCGCGGCGCCCTCCGCCTGAGGTAACTGCGCCCCTTCCGCGGCACCGAACGAGACCAGATGCCCGATCAGGTGCCCGGACAGGAAGACGGGCCGGATGCTGATCGGGGTCGGCTCGTCGGCAAGGTGGGTGAAGATCTGCGTCGAGCCGACCCAGTCCGGATTGCGGGCGGCCTGCCGGCTGGCATACCGGGCGGCTCCGATCAGTTCTGGCAGCCCGGGATTCCATCGCACCGTGGGGTCGACCGCCGGGGTACGGGCCGGGACGCCCATGAGCACGCTCGCCGTCTCGTCGGCGATCACCACCTTGCCCGCGGTGTCCAGCGCGGCGAGCGCCAAGGTCGAACGGGACCGGGCCTGGGTGAACGCCGCGACCAGCTCCGCGCCGCTGTCCCGGGCGCGCCTGCGCAGCGTGTACTGGGTGTTGGTGACCGCGTTCGCCAGCCAGCCGCCCGCGGCGGCCGGGAGCTGGCTGCGCCAGCAGGAGATGTTCAGGACCGCGATCGGCTCCCTGGTCACCACATCGCGCACGGCGACGCCCGCGCAGGCCCAGCTGTGGAACCCCTGGCACCAGTGCTCGGCGCCCCTGATCAGCACCGGGCCGTGCGCCTCGAGCGCCGTGCCCATGCCGTTGGTGCCGGCCGCGGACTCCGACCAGCAGAACCATGGCGCGAGACTGGAGTCGGTGGCTCTGGCGAGTGTGGCCGGGTCGCCCCATTCGGCCAGGATCCGGCCGGTACCGTCGGCGACGGTGACGACGCCCCCGCCGGTGCCCACCTCATGTGCGATGGACGCGGCGCGAAAACCCAGCTCTGCGAACACAACGTCGTGTTCGGGCG
>CBIMJO010000784.1:0-5334 GCA_966244135.1 uncultured Actinocrispum sp.
GGGCGTCCACGACGTAGAGGCGGTAGTCACCGGGCTTCGGCGGAACGGCGGCTGTCGGAGTACACCAACGCCCGGCACGGCGCTGTGTTGTCGCCCTTCTCCCGGACCGCGGCTTCATCGGTCAGCTCGACGAACCGCGACTCGAGCGCCTCCAACGCCGACACCAGCTCGTCCGGATCCTGAGCGGCCGCGACGCTGTCCCGCCCACGCTCCAACACGTCCAGCAACTCCAACGCCCTGCCGCCGGGCGCCTCAACGGAGTCGAACCATCGGCGCAGCCACAGCTCCGGCCGCGCGTCGGCCGGGACTTCCAGCTTCCACACCACGATCCGGCGCCGGACCAGTTCGTCCAGCGCCTCGACCGGGCCGACGTCCTGCGCCGGCCGGACACCATCACACTTTTCCAGTACCGCCATCAAATCAGTCGACAGCTCCTGTGGCGGACGGCCCGGCAGCGTCACCGAATCCCCGTCCACACGGATGAATGGCACCCGCCGGGGCGCGATCCATAGCCGCAGCACCGGATCCTCGTTCACCAGCTTCGCCACCGCGTCGATGGCCCAGCTGGCGAAGAACACCTCGGACGAGGCGACCAGACCCGTGCCCGGGTCCACCGACACACCGTGTGCCGACAGGTCCCATCGGCCCCAGCCCACCGGACCGAAGAACCCGATCGTGTCGTTCTTGGCACAGAACCGTTGCCAGTAGTGCGCGATCAGGTCTTCACGCTGCCGATGCGAACTCGATCGGCCCGCGGCGGGCGTCCACTTGGCGAACGGGACGACCGCCCGGCCGAGCACCGGCCGGTTCTGCCAGGCCACCGCCTCCCGGAACGCTGGCAACGCCGCGATCCGTTGCAGCTCCTCTACCGACGAGGACACGGCCGATCCGAACAGGTCCTCGAACTCCTGCCACTCGGGGCTTTTCTGGATCTGCTTCGGACTGTCGGCATCGAACTTGTCGGCCGCCGCGGCCAGGCCGCTGGGCGCCAGCCGCAGTACCCCGCCGGCCGGGAACCCCGGTCCGCGCAACGCGAACCGGGACCACAGCCGCCAGGTGTCCCCGAGGCGCACGGGTGTGTCGTCGGGCATGACGGGCTCCTAGAAGTCGGTCTCCACGACGGCCGCGAGGTCGGCCGGGGACGGGTAGGCGAACACCAGCGCGACCGGGACCTCCACGTCCAGGGTGCTCTGCAGCCGTGCGGTGATCTGGAACGCGGCCAGCGAGTCGCCGCCGGCCTCGAAGAAGTCGCTCGCGGTGTCGAGCGACTCGTCGTTGAGGGTCTCCCGGTAGATCGTGGCGATCAGCTCCGGAATGTCCACTGTGGTCGTCATACTCGCTCCTTTTTCCGTTCTTGCCGCGAGACCGCGGCCAATGCCTCAGGCGTGTTGCCGCCGGACACGATCACCACCGCTCGGCCACGGAACCCACTCGCCAGGGCGCCCGCCAACGCGACCGCGCCGCTGGGTTCGGCGGCCACTCCGGCCCGGCGCAACACGTCCAGCGCGTGGGTGATGGCATCGTCGGTGACACCGATCAGGTCGTCGGCCCGGCGCCGGATGATGGGCCACGGGACTTCGCCGGGCCGCTGGCCGCGCAGACCGTCGGCGATGGTCGAAGACGGTGGCAACTGCACCGGCACACCGGCTTCGAGTGACGCGGCATACCGGCGGGCGCACATCGGCTCCACACCGACGACCCGCGCCGAAGCCGGTGCGGCCAGGCACACGCCCGCCAGCAGCCCGCCCCCGCCGGTCGGCACGAACACCGTCGTGGCGTCCGGAGCGTCCTCGAACACCTCAAGTCCCACTGTCCCGGCCCCGGCGACCACCAGCTCGTGATCTGAGGACGGCACGACAACCGCGCCGGTCCGCGAGGCGATCTCCCGGACCCGGCGCTCGCGCTCGGCCACGCCACCGTCCACATGCACCACTCGCGCGCCGAGCGACCGGATCACTCTTTCCTTGGCGGCGCTGGCGCCAGCGGCCATCACGACGGTCACGTCCGCGCCCATCGCGGCCACCGCCATGCCGTGGTTGCCGGACGAGCCGGTCACCACCTCGGCGGCGTTCAACCCGAGCATCGCGTTCGCCGCGCCGCGGATCTTGAACGACCCGCTGCGCTGCCGGTGCTCGGCCTTGAGCAGCAGGTGCGAGTCCAGTGCCAGCATGGGAGTCCGGTGCACGCGGCCCGCGATCCGTTCCGCGGCAGCATGGACGTCGGCGATGCCCAGCTGGGTCTCAGCGGTGGTCATTGGTCGGCCGCGAGCGCTCGGCGGTCCGCCTTGCCGCTGGTCGTGGTGGGTACCCGGTCGATCCGTTCGAACCGCCGGGGCATCATGTACGGCGGCAGCGTGGACGCCAGATGCGCTCGCAATGCCGCGTCCGTGACGTCCGTGAGGTCACCGGAGACGTGCGCGACGAGGTAGGTGCGGCCACGGTCGTCGGTGCCTGTCGTGATCACCGCTCCGGTGACGGCCGTGTGCGTCAGCATGGCGCCCTCGATCTCGGCCGGGTCCACCCGGTAGCCGCGGATCTTGATCTGCCGGTCGGTCCGGCCCAGGTACTCCAGGGTTCCGTGGGCGTGGCGGCGGGCGAGGTCACCGGTCTGGTACATGCGCGAACCGGGCTCACCGAACGGGTCCGGCATGAACCGGGCCGCGGTCAGCGCGGGCCGTCCGGCATACCCCCGGGCCACGCCAAGCCCGCCGATCCACACCTCGCCGACATCCCCGTCGGGGACCGGCCGCGCGCTGGAGTCGAGCAGGTGGACCGCAACCCCGTCGATCGGCGTGCCGACCAGGTCCGCGGTGGTGTCCGGCAGCGGCGGCACGACGAACCGGGTCGAGGTCATCGTGGCCTCGGTCGGGCCGTACTGGTTGATCAGCCGTCCCGGGATGCGGTCCCGGCCACCGGACGCGAGGAACGGCCGCAGCGACTCCCCGCTCGACACCGTCAGCAGCAGCGGAGGAATGTCGTGCTGGGCCAGGAAAGTCAGGAACGTCGGGGTGGCGCTGAGGATCGCGGTCACGCCATGGTCCCGCACGGCCGCGATGAACTCCCCTGCCCGCAACAACGTCGAGCGCGGCACCAGGATCAGCCGGCCGCCCGCGGCGAGCGGGGCGAACGTGTCCCGGATCGAGGCGTCGTACCCGAGCGGGGCCAGTTGCAGCACCACGGTGTCCGGCCCGAGGCCGTAGTCCCGCACGATGAACCGCAGGTAGTTGGTCAGGCCGCGGTGTTCGATCAGGACGGCGTTCGGGGTGCCGGTCGAGCCGGAGGTGTGGCTGACATAAGCCAGCGAACCCGGCGCCAACGACGGCAGCACACCGTCCACATCGGACGATTCGACCTGGACGACAGGCCCGTCGATGGGCAGGTCGAGCTGCCCGGCCAGCGCCGGGGTGGTGACCAGGACCCGAGCCTGTCCGCTGCGGACCATGGCCGCCAGGCGCGGGCCGGGCAGCTCGACATCGAGGGTGAGGAACGCGCCACCGGCCCGCAGCACGGCCGCCATCGCGATGACGGCGTCCGGGCCACGGTCGACGGCCACCGCACAGACCTGCTCCGGCCCGGCACCGCGCGCGACGAGCACGCGGGCCAGCCGGTCGATCCGGGCGTCGAGTTCCCCATAGCTGAGAACCGTGTCCGGGGTGACGATCGCGGCGGCCTCGGGCCGGGCCGCCGCGTGCGCCCGGATATCGTCGAGAAACGTTGTCATGGAACGTCCTTCTCGACCGCGTCCTTCTCAACCGCGTCCTTCTCGACCGCGGTCTGGTCCACGGCGATGAACCGCAGCTCCGAGGTGTAGCGCCGGCCCTGGTCGTCGGTGAGCCAGGCGTGCTCGGGGGTCGGCAGCATCTCGGTGATGCTGAACCGCGCCGCCGGGTCCTTGCGGGCCAGCCGGCGGACGGCCTTGGCGAAGATGTTCACGTACACAGGGCTGTCGAAGTCCACGAAGAACGGCCGGGGCTCGGTCGGCGACACCACGAACACGAACCGGGGCAGCCCCAGCTCCTCCTGCCACCAGCGCGCCTTGACGAACCGGCGAGCCTCGCTCTTCTCGTCCACAAAGGACAGATCGGCGGCGGTGATCCGCCAGGACTCGCGGGCCACGACCATCTTGTCGATGGTCACCCGCGGCGCGTGGTCGGCGTCCGCGCGGATGGAGAACCGGTCCATCACGCGGTTGGTCAGCGCGTTGCAGAACACGTCCAGCAGGTCGAACTCGGTGCCGTCCGGCAGTACTACGACGAGCTGGTCGCCGCGGGCCTCCACCGGGACGTCGGCGGCGGCCACGTTGCGCGGGCGGCGCGGGTCACCGGTGTGGTCGATGTTGCCGACGAAGTAGTCCTCGTCCCGGATCAGCGCCGGGCGGCTGCGGGCGGACCAGCGCGGCGGCTGCTCCTTGGGCAGCATGGGCATCACGCGGGCGCACGGGAAGTCCTTGTCGGTCTCGGCGATCAGCGAGTCGATGTCCGGGTGCTGCATGACGAACAGGGCGGCGCCGATGGTGTTCATGGCGATGTGCATCTCGCCGAGGACCAGCTCGAACTCGCCGCGCTCCACCGCCGCTAGGTCGTCCGCGCAGATCAGCACGTCCGGGCTGACGTAGCGGGCGATGTTCCAGTTGTGGCCGGGCTCGTCGAACAGGTCCTTGACCTTCCCGGCGATGTCGGCCGAGGCGAGCTGGACCCGGCGGGTGCCGGGCGGCGCGTCGATGATCGTGGCCCAGCGGGCCCGCAGCTCGTCCTGGATCGCGGCGATCTCGGTGCCGGCCTGTGGGTGCGGCACCGGGACGCACGCGAACCAGAGAGAGCCTATGTCGACGCGGCCGCGTTCCTCGCGGAGCCGGTCGTAGGTCTGACGGATGTGGGCGCCGACTCGTTCCGTGACCCGGTTGAGCATCCACCGGGCAGCCGTGAGGAACAGGGCGAGCGGACCCAGCTCGTCGTGGATGGCCGTGCCGATCGTGGCCGTGGCCGAGCGGCGGGTGTCGGAGTACAGCAGCGAACGGCAGGGCGCGACGCGGGCGCCCTTGGCCCGCGTGGCAGAGGTGTCGGTGAGCGTGGCGAAGTCGGTCTCCAGCGCGCCGAGCGCCTCGGCCAGCGCGTCGGAGTCCATGCCCGCGTCTTTGACCCGGTCGCGGGCTTTCTCGATGACCGCGACCTTGGCCAGGGCACGATCACGCACCTCGATGTCCGGGATGCGTTCCATCGCCGTCCGCAGCCACTGCTCGGGCCTTGCGGTGATGGGCACCTCGATGCGGCGCAGGATCAGGCGACGCTTCTGCAGCGACGCAAGCACATCCTCGACCTCGGCCTCGTCTTCCCGA
>CBIMJO010000785.1:0-5315 GCA_966244135.1 uncultured Actinocrispum sp.
CGCTCACCGCGGTCCGGAACCCGGTGGCGGCCGCGGGTTTGACCCAGGCGGCGACCGTGAAGCCCTGGCCGGTGTCGATGACCGGCTTCGGCACGTCCACCGCGCCGTCGGTCCCATCGAAGCTCAGGCCATGCGCGCCGACGACGCCATCCGCCCAGGTCGCGCCGCCGGTCAGGGTCGCGGTGGTGGCGTCCGGCGAGTCATCGGAGGCAGTGGTGCCGGTGCCCTCGTCGAACCGCCAATGACCCGCTATGGCGAGACGAGAGACGTCAGCAGCCGTGAGAGCGCCTTGGAAGACGCGGACGTCGTCGATGGTGCCGTCCACGAAGTCGACCGGGTTGCCGCCGTACTTGCCGCGCCCGATCACCAGGTGCCCGTTCCCCTGCCAGGCCGGTGGCGCGGTCACGGTCTGCTGCTTGGTTCCGTTGACGTACAAGGAGAGCGTCTTGGCCGAGGCGTCGTACACGCCGGTCAGCAGGTACCACTGGTTGACGGCCGGGTCGAAGGCCGAGGAGGCGTAGACGCCGTCCGTGGGGCTGTCGCCGGACAGCCGGGTGAAGGCGAACCGGCGGGAGTCGTCCCGGAACTGCAGGAAGAAGTTGCTGACCTGGTTGCCGTCCACGCTGACCACGGTCTGGTAGCCGGACGTCTTGTCCAGCTTCACCCAGCCGCTCACCGAGAAGCTCTGCGTCGTGTCCACGACACCCGCGCCCGCGTCGGCGAACCCGCTGGTGCCGTCGACGCCCATCGCGCCGCCACGCACACCCGGAGCCCAGGTCGCGCCCCCGGTCAGGGTCGCCGGGTGGGTTCCGGCGGTGTCGGCGGCCTGCGTGCCGGTGCCCTCGTCGAACGTCCAGTGCGCGACCTCGGGCACTGGCACGTTCAGCGCCGCGTTCGCGAGCATCGGCGAGATGCCCAGCAGGGCGATCACCATCAGCGCCGCCAATGGTCTGCGGGGACGCATGGCCCTCCTTCGCGGATTGTTAGCGCTAACACTCGTGGCGTGCGGCATCGGCGTGGACATGGGTCAGCGTGTTCGACGGGTGACGAGTCGTTGCAGGACGATGAACAGCAGCAACAGGGCGCCGATCACGATCCTGGTCCACCAGGAGCTGAGCGTGCCGTCGAACGTGATCAGGGTCTGGATCATGCCCAGCACGGTCACACCGAGCACGGTGCCCAGCAGGTAACCCGAGCCGCCGGTGAGGATCGTGCCGCCGATGACGACCGCGGCGATGGCGTCCAGCTCCATCCCGATGGCGTGCAACGGGTTGCCGGACAACGTGTAGAGCGCGAGCAGCAGCCCGCCGAGCGCCGAGCAGAACCCGCTGACCGTGTAGACCATGATCTTGGTCCGGGCCACCGGCAGACCCATCAGCATCGCCGACTGCTCACTGCCGCCGACCGCGTACACCGTGCGCCCGAAACGCGTGTAGTGCAGGACGTACACGCCCACCGCGATCACGATGAGGGCGATCACCACACCGATGGACACGTGCATCCCACCGGGCAGCAGGATCGGCGTCTGGGCCACGTCGGTGAAGAACGGGTCGGTGATCGAGATGGCCGATGTGCTGATCGTGTAACACAGTCCGCGGGCCAGGAACATGCCGGCGAGGGTCACCACGAACGGCTGCAGCTCGAAGAAGTGGATGACCGCGCCCATCCCGAGCCCGAGACCGGCGCCGATCACCAGCACGACCAGGATCACCGCCGGGGCGGACCAGCCGTGCCCGAGCAGCTTCGCGGACACCAAAGTGGACAGTGCGACGACCGAGCCGACCGACAGGTCGATGCCGCCGCTGAGGATCACGAACGTCATCCCGGCGGCCACGACGACCAGGAACGCGTTGTCGATCAGGATGTTCAGCACGACCTGCGGGTCGGCGAAGCTGTCGTAGCTCGCGGCGCCATACCCGTACGCGCCGATGAGCAGCGCCAACGTGGCCAGGATCGGCAGGTAGCGCCGGCCGGACACAGTCAGGGTGGTCATACCGGCACCTCCACCTTCTCGTCCTTGCGGGCCCGGACCGCCGGACGCGACCGGCGGCGGCGGAACCGCTGCCGGAACTTCGGCGACTGCACCAGGCACACGGCCATCACGACGACGGCCTTGAACAGCAACGTCGTCTCCGGCGGGATGCCCAAGGTGTACACGGTGGTCGACAGCGTCTGGATCAGCAACGCGCCGATGACCGTGCCACCGAAGGAGAACCGGCCACCGGTCAGCCGCGTGCCGCCGATGACGACCGCGAGGATGGCGTCCAGCTCGATCCACAGGCCCGCGTTGTTGCCGTCCGCGCTGGACACGTTCGAGCTGATCATCAGCCCGGCGACGCCCGCGCACAGTCCGCAGAAGACATACGTCAGCCAGATCAGCCGCCGGGAGGCCACCCCGGCCAGGCGGCTGGCCTCCGGGTTGCCGCCGACGGCCTCGATCAGCATGCCCAGCGCGGACTTGCGGACCACCAGGGCCGAGATGCCGAACGCGGCCAAGGCGATCAGGATCGACAGCGGGACGGTGGCCACGAACCCGCCACCGATCGCCTTGTACGGGTCGCCGGTGATGGTGATGATCTGCCCGTCGGTGATCAGCTGGGCCAGGCCGCGGCCGGCGACCATCAGGATCAGCGTGCCGACGATCGGCTGGACGCCGAGCACGCTCACCAGGAACCCGTTGCACGCGCCCAGAACCAGGCTCAGCACGACCGCGATCCCGACCGCCGCCAGGGTTCCGCCGACGGCGTTCTGGTCGTCGAGCTTGCTCACCCACAGGCAGGCGATGGCACCGCTGATGGCGACGACCGACCCGACGGACAGGTCGATCCCGCCGGTGGCGATGACCAGCGTCATGCCCAGCGCGACCAGGATCAGCGGCGCGCCGAACCGCAGGATGTCGATCAGGCTGCCGTAGAGGTGCCCTTCCCGCAGCTGCACGGAGAAGAACGCCGGCGAGGCGATGAAGTTGCCCAGCAGCAACAGGATCAGTGCGGCGGTGGGCCAGAAGAGCCGGTGCCCGGCCAAGGTCTTCACTGCTGTCCCCCGTCCGCGATGGTGGCCATGATGTCGTCCGGGGTCAGCGACTCGTTGGTCAGCTGTGCCACCACGTGCCGGTCACGCAGCACCGCCACCCGGTCGCTCAGCCGGAGCACCTCTTCCAGCTCCGCCGAGATGAACACCACGGCCATCCCGTCGTTGGCCAGCTCGGACACCAGCCGCTGGATCTCCGCCTTGGCGCCGACGTCGATCCCGCGGGTCGGCTCGTCGAGGATCAGCAGCCGCGGTTCCATGATCAGCCACCGCGCCAGCAGTACTTTCTGCTGGTTGCCGCCGGAAAGGTCGCCCACGCGGGCCTCCGGGTCGGCCGGGCGGATGTCCAGCATCTCGATGCTCCGCGAGACGATCTCGTCCTGACGCCGCTTGGACAACGGCTTCGTCCAGCCCCGGGAGGCCTGCACCGCAAGGATGATGTTCTCCCGGACGGTCAGGTCCTCCACCAGGCCCTCGGTTTTGCGGTTCTCCGAGCAGAACGCGATCTGCTTGCCCACGGCGACCCGCGGCGACCGCATCGCCACGGGGGCGTCGTCCACCTGCACCTCGCCGGAGTCCGCGTGGTCCGCGCCGAACAGCAGCCGCGCCAGCTCGGTGCGCCCGGAACCCAGCAGCCCGGCCAGTCCCAGCACCGAACCACGCTGGATCTCCAGTGAGAACGGCTCGACGCCGCCCTTGCGGCCCAGATCCGTGGCCCGCACCAGGACTCCCGCGCCGGGCCGGACGCCTTCCTCGCGGATCTCCTCCAGCACCGCGATGTCCTTGCCGATCATCTTGCCGACGAGCTCCCGCGGCGTGATGTCCGTGTACTCCCCGACCAGCTTGCCGTTGCGCAGCACCGTCATCCGGTCGGCGATGGCGAAGACCTGGTCGATGAAGTGGGACACGAACAGGATCGCCATCCCCTGCTCCCGCAGGGTCCGCATCACGTCCAGCAGCCGGGCGACCTCACCCGGGTCCAGGCTGGACGTCGGCTCGTCCAGGATGAGCACCCGGGCGTCCACGTCCAGTGCGCGGGCGATGGCCACCAGCTGCTGCACCGCGATCGACTGCTCGCCCAGCGGTGCCGCCACGTCCAGCGACACCTCCAGCCGGGCCAGCAGCTCGGCGGCGCGGCGGCGCAGGGCCGACCAGTGGATCCGGCCGAACCGGCGGGGCTCGCGGCCCAGCAGGATGTTCTCCGCCACCGACAGGTTCGGGCAGAGGTTGACCTCCTGGTAGACCGTGCTCACCCCGGCCCGCTGCGCGGCCGCCGGGCCGGTGAACGCCACCGGCTCGCCGGCCAGCGTGATCTCACCGGCGTCCACGCCGTACACGCCGGTGAGGACCTTGATCAGGGTGGACTTCCCGGCCCCGTTCTCGCCCATCAGCGCGTGCACCTCGCCTGGGAACAGGCGGAAGTCCACGTCGTCGAGGGCGAGAACGGCGGGGAACTCCTTGCGGATCCCCGCCATCCGCAGAATCTCGTCAGGCATGATCGCTCAGCAGGGTCAGTACTGCCGCTGGGGCAGCGCGGTCTTGGCCTTGGCCTGGTCGAACTCGGTCTCCTCGGTCTCGATGCGCGCGGGCACCTCCTGGCCGGCGGCGACCTTCTTGACCAGGTCCATCAGCTGCGGGCCGAGCAGCGGGTTGCACTCGACGATGTAGCTGATCTTGCCGTCGGCCAGGGCCTGCATGCCGTCGCGCACGGCGTCCACCGAGACGATCTTGATGTCCTTGCCGGGCACCTTGCCCGCGCCCTCGATCGCCTCGATCGCGCCGAGCGCCATGTCGTCGTTGTGCGCGTAGAGCACGTCGATCTTGCTCTGTGACTTGAGGAAGGCCTCCATGACCTCCTTGCCCTTGGCGCGGGTGAAGTCACCGGTCTGCGAGGCGACGACCTTGAACTTCGGGTCGGCCGCGATCACGTCGGCGAAGCCCTTCTTGCGGTCGTTGGCCGGCGCGGACCCGGTGGTGCCCTGCAGCTCGACGATGTTCACGTCGCCGGTCGCGGAGGCGAACTCCTTGGTCAGCCACTGGCCGGCCTTCTGGCCCTCCTTGACGAAGTCGGAGCCGAGGAAGGACTTGTAGAGGGTCTTGTCCGGCGAGTCGATGGCCCGGTCGGTCAGGATCACCGGGATGTTCGCGGTCTTGGCCTCCTTGAGCACCGTCTCCCAGCCGGACTCGACGACCGGCGAGAACGCGATCACCTTGACCTTCTGCTGGATGTAGGAGCGGATCGCCTTGATCTGGTTCTCCTGCTTCTGCTGCGCGTCGGAGAACTT
>CBIMJO010000786.1:0-5306 GCA_966244135.1 uncultured Actinocrispum sp.
CCGCGGGAGACTTCCTCTACGGTCCCCGGGGCGGTGTGCACGGCTTCAGCAACGTGTCCGGGACGGCGGCCTCGATGCTCGTGCTGTTCGCGCCGGGCGCGCCCCGCGAGAACTTCTTCACCGAACTCATCGAGATCCGCCAGAGCGGCCGCCAGTTGAGCCAGGACGAGTGGGCCGAGTTCTACGCGAAGCACGACCAGTACATGGTGCCCTAGCCAGGTTGGGTGGGCCGCCGGGCGAACATGGTGTGGTGCAGGCATATCTGGCGATCCGCGCGGACTCGATGAGCGGCCGGCCTGATGGCGGCGTGGTCCCGACTTCGCCGTTGACCTGGGCGAACTCGGGTCTTGCGGCTGGTGCGGGCGCCGGACGGTTAGGATCGGCGGGTGGTGACCAGTCGTGCCGAGCAGGCCGAGAAGACCCGGAACGCGGTGCTCGAGACGGCCCGCCGGCTGTTCACCGAGCATGGGTTCGACGCGACTTCGTTGCAGCTGATCGCGGACACCATGGGCGTGACCAAGGCGAACGTCTACTACTACTTCAAGACCAAGATCGAGATCCTGGAAGCCCTGCTGGAGGGCAGCGTCACGGCGCTCGCCGCCACGCTCGACGCGGCCGAGGCCATCAAGGGCAAGCGGGCCCGGCAGGAGTTCCTCGTCGAGAGCTTCGTCAACGAGGTCGTCACCGCCCACCGCAAGATCGCCCCGATGAACCGGCAGGACCCCATCATCCGCAGGCATCCGGGGATCAGCCGCAGGCTCGACAAACTCGGCGAACGCGGCCTGCACCTGCTGTTCGGCGACAACCCGACGGTGGACGAGCGGGCCGCGTACGCCATGCTCACCGACCTCGGCCCGGTGACCCGCAAGCTCACCCGCCTGCCCGACCGTGAACTGCGTGAGGTCCTCAAACGCCTGTGCCTGCGGGTGCTGCGCGTCTGACCCGCCGGATCGCTCTCGCTAGTCGAACGACTAACGAACGGTGAGTGTCAGGACACCTCGCCCAGGAACGGGATGACCTTGCCGAGCACGGTGTCCGCCTGGCCGTAGGTGATGGCGTGTCCCTTGCCCGGCAAGGTGAACAGCTCCAGCTGGGGGACCCACTGCTTGAGCTGTGCGGACTGCGCGTAGGGGTTGACCTCGTCCTCGGTTCCCCACACGGCCAGGACCGGGATCCTGGTGCGGCCGACGGCCTGGTTGGGTTCGGGCTGCCAGGTGGAGTCGTAGTCGCGGATCGTGTTGAGGATGCCCTCACCGAAACCGCCGTAGCGGGTCTGGTCGTCCATCCACGCGTTCATCGCGTCGCGTGCCGGGGTGTCCTGGTAGGCATCGGAGATCATCGACTTGACTTGTGACGGGCCGAAAACCCGGAAGATCCAGTCACCGACGACCGGCCAGTCCAGCGGGCTCGCCACGATGTTCGTGCGACCGCCGCCCGCGGGCGCCATCAGCGTGAGGGACCTGATCGTCGCGGTGTTCTCCGCTGCGAACGCCGTCGCGATCGTGCCGCCCAGGGACGCGCCGATCACGTGCACCCCGCCGCGGATATTGAGATCGTCGAGCAGCTCGCGCAGCTGCTTGGTGTAGAACTCCTTGGTGTACGGCACGTCTGGGCGCTCGGAGTAGCCGTAGCCGAGCAGATCCGGCAGCACGACCCGGTATCCGGCGTCGGCGAGCGGCTTCTGCCAGTCCTGGAACCCGTATCCGCCGACGGCGCCGCCGTGGACCAGCAGGACCACCGGCCCGTCCTGAGGCCCGGACAGGCGCACGTGCATGACGCCCTGCGACGTCTTCACGAACTGCTGGGCCCGTCCGTCCCGGGTGAGGTCCGCGCGGGCCGTGTCGTCGAGCGACGGCCGCGTCCAGCCCACGACGACATACGTGGCGCCGAGCAGGATGACGAGCACGCCCAGTCCGATCCCGCCCCAGTTCCCGATGCGCTTGAAGGTCTTCGTCATCACCCTGGTCCTCGTCTCCGGCCGGCGAGAGATTTCGTCAGCCGATCGGCTAACGAAATGACAGCATCCGGTGTCGTGGCTGTCAAATGCGGCCACCCTGCGACGGTTGGCCGGTCGGCTAGTGAGTAGTCGTATGTCACACCATCGGGCGTCGACTCCGGCCGGACGCGGGTGTTAACATTCGTTTTGTTGGCCGTTCGGCTAATGAAATGCGGGAGAGGGAGCAGTCATGGCCGAGACGGTCCTGGTCACCGGAGGGACCGGCTATGTGGCCGGCTGGTGCGTCGCCGAGTTGCTGAAGCGCGGGTATCGGGTGCGGACCACGGTGCGCAACCAGTCCAAAGAGGACGTGGTGCGGTGCGCGGTCGCCGCCGAGGCCGATCCCGCCGGCCGGCTGAGCTTCGCGATCGCCGACCTGACGTCCGACGCGGGGTGGCCGGAGGCGATGGACGGCGTGGACTACGTGTTGCACGTCGCGTCGCCGATGGTTGCGGACGATCCGAAGAGCACCGACCCGGACGCGCTGCTGATCCCCGCCCGGGACGGCACGTTGCGAGTGTTGCGCGCGGCGACCGCGGCCGGGGTCAAGCGGGTCGTGATGACCTCGGCGGCCAACGCGGCGAGCCCGTCGTCCTACCAGGATGAGGGCGTCAGCGACGAGACACTGTGGACGGACCCGGCCGATCCGGCGCTGCCTTCGTACCGGCGGTCCAAGACGGCCGCGGAGAAGGCCGCCTGGGACTACATGGCCACCCGGAGCGGCCCGACCACGCTGACCACGATCCTGCCCGGCGCGGTGTTCGGCCCGATCCTCTCGCCGACCACGCTGAACTCGGTGCAGATCATCGGCCGCCTGGTCAAGGGCATGCCCGGTACCCCTCGGATCGGCTTCGAGGTGGTCGACGTGCGGGACCTGGTGGACATCCACATCCGCGCGATGACCGCGCCCGAGGCGGCCGGCCAGCGGTTCCTGGCCACCGGCGAGTTCATCTGGATGCTCGACGCCGCCAACGCGCTGCGGACGGGGCTGGGCGAGGCCGGCGCCAAGGTGCCGAAGCGGAACCTGCCCGACTTCGCCGTGCGGCTCACCGCGGTCTTCGACAAGTCGTTGCGGGAGATCATGCCCGCGCTGGGGCGCAAGCACCGGCACAGCACCGCCAAGGCGGAGCGGGTACTGGGCTGGCACGCGCGACCCGCCGCCGAGACCGTCGTGGCCTGCGGGAAGAGCCTGATCGACCACCAGGTGGTGTGATCGGCCGGCCAGGCGGCTACAGGTGCGGTGGCGCCGGGAAGTCGCAGGCCCGCACACCCGGAGATTCATTAGCCCATCGGCTAACAAGTTGAGGGTAACAGGGTGGCCGGTCGGTCAGGTGGCGAGGATTCGCCGATGGTCAAGAGCCGCGCGACTTCGCGGCCGGGATAGGCCTGCCCGGATTCCCCTGCCGCAAAGAAGCTCTGTGCCGCCGATTCCTACGCCGCCGTCTCTTTGCTGTCAGCGGAAGCCCTTGGTGGGCAACAGGCGTCCGTTCAGCCGTCGCGGATCGACCGGCCGGATACCTATCCTCTGCTGAACAAGGCCATTGGGAAGGGGAATACGGATATGCGCAGAGCTCTGTCGCTGTTTGCCGTTCTCGTCGCGGCCCTCGGTCTGAGTGTCGTGCCGGCCGGGCCGGCGTCGGCGTTGGGTGGCGAATCGTTGTTATGCCGGATAGTGCCCGTCAACGGAAATCCGCCGTTCACGCCGACATGCAGCAACCGCAAGCTGATCACGGGAACCTACAGCGCCGGATTCCACGTGTTCAACACTTCCGGTACCTACGACAACATCACCTGGATCCTGCCGGCCGGCTATCCGCCGAACCCGGGCTGCGGCGGATTCGACTGTTCCATCAACATGAGTAGCTTCCAAGACCAGGACGCCACGGTGTCCGTGGTGCTCACCCAAGGCGGAGCATCCATAACCCTCACCGCCCACGCGCATATCAACGCGGTCTGCGGAACCGTTCTCTGCTGACGAAACCGGTCCGGGACTGCCGCGGCAGGCGGTCCCGGACCGTCCACAACGGATGGTCAGTCTGCCTCGCCGGAGACACCGGCGAGGCAGAGCGCCACCGCGAAGGGCGGCCTCCCTCATCACGTGGCAGAGTTCGGCAATGCTCTCGTTTCCCAAGTGGACTGTCGCCGTGGTTCTCGGACTGGGAGCGTGCTCGGCCCCGACGGTCGAGCCGTCCCCGAGTGCGGCCCCGTCCAGTGCAGTACCGGTGGCAAATGTCGCTGCTCCACCGGTCAAGGCCGGTTTCGACTACCAGATCGGCGGCGCCTACTCCCCGCCCGCCGGGGTTGAGGTGATCAGCCGGGACCATGCCGCCCCGGCCGTGGCCGGGCTGTACAACATCTGTTACGTCAACGCGTTCCAGGCGCAGCCGGGGATGGAAGGGGAGTGGGGCGACCTCGTCCTGCGTGACCGCGACGGGACCGCCGTCATGGACAGGGACTGGAACGAGGCGCTGCTCGACCTGCGTACCGAGGACAAGCGCGCCCGGGTGGCGGCCAGGATCCTCCCGTTGGTCGACGACTGTGCGGCCCACGGCTACCAGGCGGTCGAGCCGGACAACTACGACAGTTACACGCGTTCGTCGGGGCTGCTGACCGACGCTGACGCCGAGGCCTACATCCGCCTCATCTCCGCCCACGCCCACGGGAAGGGCCTGGCCATCGGTCAGAAGAACACGGCGGAGCTGGCGCCGCGGCACGCGGCCGACGGGCTGGACTTCGCGGTGGTCGAGGAGTGCGGGGAACAGGACAACTGCGAGGAGTACACAAGCGCCTTCGGTGACCATGTGATCGTCATCGAGTACACCGACGAGGGGCTCGCCAACGCCTGCCGGCGCTGGGGGAGCGCGGTCAGCATCGTCCGGCGAGACCGCTCCGTCGTGCCGATGGGCCAGCCCGGTTACGTCCGCAGGACCTGCTGAGCGTGCACCGCGTCGGCGACCGCGCGCAGAACGCCGATCGGGTCCTCGCCCATGGCGTGCAAGCCGACCTGACTGGCACCGGCCGCCAGCTCCGCGCGGATCCCGGCCGCGATGGCGGCGGTGTCGCCGTGCAGCACGAGCGCGTCGATCAGCCGGTCGCTGAACGGGTCGGTGAGGTCCTGGTCGGTGTAGCCGATCCGCCGGAGGTTGTTGGCGTAGTTGGCGATACCCAGCATGGGCCGCACCGCGGCCCGGCCGGTCGCGCGGGCCCGGCCGGCGTCGGTGTCCAGCAGCACGCCGTGTCCGGGCACCACCAGCTTGTCCGCGCCGACGATGTCCCGGGCACGCCGGGTGTGTTCGGGCGTCACCTGGAG
>CBIMJO010000787.1:0-5300 GCA_966244135.1 uncultured Actinocrispum sp.
GCGGCCGGGTGCGTTGCCCGCGCCGGCGTTGGAAGAGCTGATCGGCAAGGTCCGCGAGCTCGACATGGACGAGGTGCGCGCCACTATCGCCGCGCAGGAGCAGCAGCCGCAGTAACCCGGCGCTCGCGCTATGTTCGACCCCAGGTGGAGTCGAACAGGGGGCGAGGCGTGGCAGGCTGCCGGGACTGCAGGACATGCACCATGTCGGTGATCTTTCGCGGCTTTCGCGGTCTGTTGCTGGTCTGGTGGGTGTGGCTGCCCAAACTGTTCATGCGCGTTTGCCCGCAGTGCGGGCATGTGCTGCGGCGGCACCGCTATCGCGAGGACGGGTCGTTCCGGGACTAGCGTTCGAGATGGACGACGGTGACGCGTTCGCCGTCGGTCACGGCGAACCGGTCCTCGCCGATCGCGATCCGAGCCGGACCGGTGAAGAGGGTGCTGCTCACCACGATCGAGCTCTCCGACCTGCCGGTCGCGACACCGGGCCACTCCTGGATCAGCTCACCCGTGGGACCGTACAGCCGCGGATGGTCGTACAACGCGAGAACGTTGCCGCCCAACGGCATCAAGTCGCCCGCGGTCAGGTCGAGCTGCTTGTGCCAGGTGTACTCGCGGGTCACCGGTGACCAGCCCGCCAGCATTTTCGGCTCAAGCCCGGGCTGTTCCCCGAGTTCCTCGTCGTACGGCTCGGTGGGCGTACTGACCACGATCTCGTCGCCGACGAAGCACGCGCCCGCGATCTCCGTCTCGACCCGGATGTCGAACAAACCGCCCGAGACGTCCAGTGACGCGGGTTCGGCCAACGCTTCATGCAGGTCGAACACGGCCAGACTGTCCAACGGGTGCCAGATCCAGCCGGCGCTGAGCAGGTACCGGCCGCTGGCCGAGACCGCGAGCCGCGAGTGGAAGAAGTCGGCCGGTTTGCGGACGGCAGTGGCACTGAGCCGCTCGCCGGTCTCAGCGACCTCGATCTCCAGCCGGTTGTACTCATCGGGACAGTGCGCCAGTCCGGTGCGCCCATCTGGCAAAGTGAACAACGCCAACGGATAGCGGTACCTGTCGGCGTAGTAGTAGCTGCGGTTGATCTCGCGGATCACCGTGCCGTTCGCCTTCAGCAGCAACGCCTTCGTCCCGGCACTGTCCATCAGAGCGAGGACATCCCCGAGCGGCGATACCGCCACAGCGTCGAACCGTGAACCGTAGCCGGCAGATCTTCGCTCGGGCTCGCCGTCATGGATCCGGTACCAGCCGACGGAAACGTCGTACAGCGCCCCTTCCTGCCATACCAACGTCTTCATACCTTCAACATCAAATACCTCTTGCATGAGGGGCATTGTCCTCATGCGACTCGCCCGCGTCGCGGGATTATTCGCCCGATGCCGGGCGAGCCAGTTCTATACCAACGTTTCCGCTGATCCGCAGGGCCTTCATGCGGGTGGGCTGAACGGTGAACCCAGCTGCGGCGATCCTTCGCGCGACACCGTCACCGATGTTGTCGCGAACCAGTTCCGACATCCGGCGGGGACGCCCGTGACTGTGCTCGTCGAACACCGCGTCGGCCAGGACCAGCAGGCCGTCCGGCCGCAGCACCCGGCGCACCTCGGCGAGCAGTTCGTCCTTCGAGGCACTGTCCAGGTGGTGCAGCATCAGGCTGGAGAAGACACGGTCGAATGAGCCGTCGGCGTAGGGCAGTTCCTGTGCGAACCCACGGTCGAGCCGAGCCGCGCGGACCTTCCGCCGGGCCCGGACCAGCATCTTCGGATCGGGGTCCAGTCCGGACAGGTCCACTCCGGGATGCAGCTTTCCGGTCAGCCGCAACAGGTTCCCGGTGCCGCAGCCGACGTCGAGCACCTTGTGCCCGTCCCGCAGCCCGGCGAGCGTGATCATCTCCTGGTGGATCCCGCGCAGCCCGAACACGTGGTGCGCGATGTCGTAGAGCGGCAGCAGGTAGTGCTTGCCCATGCCCGGGATGTAGTCCCGCTCGGTGGTCGACTGAGACGTTCTTTCGGTCATGCGACCATTCTGTCCCGGTCTTGAGCTGTGGTTCTGTGCCGATCTGCGGTTTGAGTGGGATGATTTGACGGTGCGGACCGTACGGAAGGCGCCGGGCCCGGACCGGCCGGCGACCTACTCGCTGCAGCCGGCTCCCGGTGACCTGCCGGTGATGACCTGGCAGCTGGAGGAGCACGGCTGGGACGCGACGACCACGTTCGAGGAGCACGCGCACGACTTCCCTGGTGTGGCGTACTTCCAGGCCGGCGGCGGGCGGCTGCGCACCGGACGGCGGGTGTGGCCGATCGAGGCGGGCGACCTGTTCGTGGTCGCGCCCGGCGACATGATGGGCCGGATCGCCCCCGACGACCTGGCGGAAGTCCGAGGCTGGGGCGTGTTCTTCACGCCCGACGCGCTCGGCCCGGACGTCCCCGGCGCCCAGCTGGCCTGGCGGACGCATCCGCTGCTGTTCCCGTTCGTGCGCGGCGGAGCGATCGGCGCCCTGCGGCTGCGCGTGCCCGAGCCGGACCGTCCTGAGTGGACCGCCCGGATGAGGGCCATGCACAACGAGCTGGCGCGGCGCCGCGACGGCTACCGCGAGGCCGTGCTGGCGCACCTGGTGCTGATGCTGGTGGACGTCTCCCGGCTGGCCGCCGATGTGGTCGGCGACCTGCGGGAGAACAGCGAACCGCTGCTCGCCGAGGTCTTCGACGTCATCGAAAAGCGTTACCCAGAGCCACTTTCCCTGCGTGACGTGGCCGCCGCGGTGAACATCTCCGCCGGTCACCTCACCTCGACGGTCCGCCGGCGCACCGGCCGCACGGTGCAGGAGTGGATCACCGAACGGCGGATGGTCCAGGCCCGGCGCCTGCTCGCCGCGACCGACCTGCCGATCGGCGACATCGCCCGGGACGTGGGCTTCGCCGACCCCGGCTACTTCACCCGCACCTTCACGAAGGCCCACGGCACGACGCCCACCCAGTGGCGCCAGGCCGGCACTGTGAAAGGTCCATGAAAGGCCCTCCGCGCATCATCCCTGTCCGCAAGCGAAGCATTGTCCACTTGTGGAGGGGGAAGAATGCGTTTCGGACGCATACGTAGCAGCGATGGCCGCCGCAGCGGTGACCACCGTGCTCGCGGTGGCGTCGCCGGCGAGCGCCGCCAGCCGGGTCACCTGGGAGCACCACTGGCAGGCCGGCCGGGGCTGCCTTGACCACAACTTCGGCCAGGGCGTCTACAACTACATCTGCACCGGCTCCGACTGGCAGAAGTGGGAGGTCAAGTACTACCCGGACGGCACGGCCCGGTTCATGAGCAGTGTCACCAAGATGTGCCTGGACGCCAGCGAGTACGGGGTTCGCGGATTCGGCTGCAACGACCTGCCCTACCAGCGCTGGAAGGTCAACTCCTGGGGCGGCGGATGGTACGAGCTGGTGAACCAGTACACCCACCACTGCCTGGACAGCAGCGAGTACGGCGTGCGTGACGTGGGCTGCAACGGCCTCGCGTTCCAGAAGTGGACCCCCAGCTGGTCCTAGACCTCTGGTCCCATGTGCCCGGCGGCACACGGGACCTTTTGTCTACTGTGGACATACGGGCGTGTTCGTTTCGGCAGTCGGGGCAGGGTGCTCCAGCCGAACAGGGGATCGTCGGATGGCGTTCGGTGGGACCACGGAGATGTGCGTAGCGCGGTGCCGGTGTGCGGCGATGCGGAGGGAGGGACAGGCGGGCTGTCCCGGTTTCCCGGGAGGGTGGATGTTGCGGTTGTCCAGGTGGGTGGCGGTCGGTGTCGCCGTCGCGGTGAGTGTGTTCGGGGCGCCGGCGGCTGGTGCGTCGCTGGGGCCATGGAGCGACTTCATCGCACCGACCCCGGATGGACGGGTCGAAGTGGGCGAGACGGTCCTGCTCATGGGGTACGCGTACCTGGGCGAGGGCACACCGGCCGACGTGACCGAGCTTTCCCTTGACGATGGCGCGACCTGGTTCGAGGCGGACGGCCGCCCAGGAGCGTGGCGCTACCTGCTTACCCCTACCGAACCGGGTGACATCACCATGCGCGTGCGGGCCTGGTACAACGGCAACCTCGGCGACACCAGCCCGGCGCGCATCCTGCACGTCGGCACTCCCGCACCACTTCCGCCGATCTCCTGCGTCATCACATGTACCTTCTGGGGCAACGAAGCACCGCAGGACGACACCGACACCGCGCCGGTCGAACTGGGCACCCGGTTCTCGGTCGACCGCCCGGGCCAGCTGACCGGCGTCACCTTCGAGCGCGGCGCTTACCGCGGCCCGGTCACGATCCACCTCTGGGCCGCGGACGGAACCCTGCTCCGCGAACAAACCGCGCCGGCCCTGATCGGTGGCCGCACCGACGCCCCGTTCACTCCAGCGGTGGCTGTCCAGCCAGGCACTGAGTACATCGTGTCGTACTACACGCCTGCGGGCGGCTATCGCTCCACCGAAGACCACTTCACGGGCACCATGATCCGCGCGCCCTTCATCGCGCGCGCCGACGCCGGCGTGTACCACTATGGCGGCGGCTTCCCCGCGGACTCCTGGAACCACAGCAGTTACACGATCTACCCGTTCTTCGTCAGCTGACCCTCACCGGCAGTTCGGCCGGCCCGCGCAGGAAAACGCTGTCCTTCCAGCGCAATTGGGCCGAGTCCACGGCAAGGGTGAACTCTGGGAACCGGTTGAGCAGGCGGCCTACCGCGATGGCCGCCTCCACCCGGGCCAGCGGTGCGCCGACACAGAAGTGGATGCCGTGGCCGAAAGCCAGATGCCGTGCGGGTTTCCGGGTGATATCGAGACGGTCGGGGTCGGCGAACCGGGTGCCATCCCTGTTCGCCGACCCCAGTGACACCAGGACGACCGCGTTGGCGGGGATGGTCGCCTCACCCAACTCGATGGGTTCGGTGGTGTAGCGCATGGTCGCGACACCGACCGGGCTTTCGTAGCGCAGGAACTCGTCGATCGCGCCGGGCATCAGGGTGGGGTCTGCGCGCAGGGCGGCGAGCTGGCCGGGGTTGCGCAGCAGGGCGAGGATGGCGTTGCCGATGAGGTTGACGGTGGTCTCGTGGCCGGCGATCAGCAGCAACGAGGCCATGGAGACCAGTTCGAGCTCGCCCAGCCGGTTGTCGTCCTGATCGCGGACCTGGATCAACGCGGTGAGCAGGTCGTCGGCGGGGTGCGTTCGTTTGTAGGCGATCAACGTGGTCAGGTAGCCGGTCATGGCCGCCGCGGCCTCGTTGACCGGCGGCCCACCGGCCGCGGACACAAACGCGTCCGACCATCGCCGGTAG
>CBIMJO010000788.1:0-5294 GCA_966244135.1 uncultured Actinocrispum sp.
GTTCGGTCAGCTCTGCTTGAGGATATCGGTGTGGCGGCAGCACTCCATGCACCGCTGCGAGGCTCGTCACCGTGCCGCGCCGCCGACGAGCCGCACGTCCTGTGTTTCCCTGGGCGTTGTTCTTCCTCGTCGCGAGGGCTTTCTGCCGAGGAATCTGCGCGAAGGGCTCGCATCGGGAACCTTCCGGCGCGTCTTGCTGTGTCCAGGCGGGAGTGAAGCATCCCGCCCAAGCCTGCCCACCAGCGTTGCCGTACACCGGCACGCACCGATCACCTGGTGCCGGCGGCCGAGACCCGACGTCGATCAACTTCGCCCGCCCGCACGGAAATTCCCGGCCCACCAATGCGATGCGCGGCCGGCACCGCAGGCTGATCGTCACGCGATGGCGGCGGCCCATCGTACGGAAAAATTCGTCAGACGGAGTCTTGACCACAAGGTCGCCTCGGCGCGTGCCACCAGGAACGCCCCGCAATCGTCCGGGGCGGCGCCATCGCGGTGGTCGACGGGCGAACAGCCGCAGTCGGTCCCGCCCCGGACGTCATCGGTCGCTTCGTTCATCTTTCCCGGCTCGACCTCGGCGCCGCAGCGCTGATGCCCGGCTTTGTCGATGCGCACAGTCATCCGGCACAGGGTCTGTTGCGCGGCCGGCCGAGGGTGACGCGTGGCGCCGATGCGTTCGCTGTGCACCGTGGCCGCCGCCGAGGAGCTCAGGCGTTCGGGGTGGCGATGTATTCGAAGACGGAACCGTCCGGATGCCTGGCCACCAGCCGTTCCCCGTTGGGCCCGGCCGACGGCCCTTCGATGATCTCGCCGCCGGCCAGTTCGATTTCCCGGACGACGGGTGCGACGTCGAACACGAGGATGGTCGCGGTCCGGTTGGTGTACCCCTCGGCCCCCTCCGCCTCCAGCAGCAGGAAAGGGCCGACACTGGCCAGTTTCACGGGCCCGTGACCGAACTTCTGCGCCTGCTCGGCGCCGGAAAGCGCTTGGTAGAGCGGTATGGCCTTGTCCAGGTCGTCCACCACGACCCTCGCCAATACCTTCGCGATGTTGGGCACTGTTGTTCCTGTCGTCGTGAGTGTCGTCGTGATTGTCATCGTGAGCGCGCTACCAGGTGACCGGCAGCGAATGGACGCCATAGGTCACGTTGGACCGGCGGTAGGACACCTCGTCGAAGCCGATCGCCAACTTCAGCGACGGGAACCTCTTCAGCAGGGCGGGAAACGCGACATGCATCTCCATCCTGGCAAGAGGCAGGCCCACGCAGTGATGGATGCCGTGCCCATAGGCGAGGTGCGCCCGTGGCGGCCGGTCGAAGTCCAGCTCGTCCGGCCGGACGAACCTGTCCGGGTCGCGGTTCGCCGAAGGCAGTGACACGAGCACCTGCTCGCCACGGCGGATCAACGTCCCGTTCACCAGCACGTCGGCGGTGGCCGTGCGTATCTCGCCGTGGTGCGGGATGCACACGTACCGGACCAGTTCGTCCACTGCGGACTGCACGATCGCCGGGTCATCGCGGAGTCGTGCGAGCTGCGCGGGGTTGCGTAGCAGGGCCAGCGTGCCGATACCGAGCATGTTGGCGGTGGTCTCGTGGCCGGCGACCAGCAACAGGTTGCCGATACCCACGAGCTCTTCGTCGGTCACCTTCGAGCCGTACCGCCGAATCACTCTCCCCAACAGGTTGTCGCGGGGATCGGCCCTGGTGGCCGCCACATGAGCGCGCATCCCGGCGCGCAGCGCGTCCCGGGCCGGGATCAGGGTCTCGAGGCTCGACATGACGTCGGTCATGATCTTGGTCAGGGCGGCGAAGTCGAAACCGTCCGCGTCAAGGCCGAGCAGTTCGCAGATGAGCATCGAGGGCACTGGGAGGGCGAACAAGTCGACCAGGTCGGCCGGCGGTCCGGCGGCGGCCATCGCGTCGAGCCGCTCCTCGACGATTTCGGTGAATCTCGGCCGCAGGGCGCGGATGCGCTGTTCGGTGAACTCACCCGCGATCATGTGCCGGAGCCGGGTGTGTTCCGGCGGGTCGCACTCGATGAACGTCCCCGGCTGCTGCGATCGCAGCTCGTCGGCCAACGTCCGGTCCTCCGGCTTCGGTAGCACGATCCCCAGCGGAGTCAGCTCACTGCTGAACCGGGCGTCGCCGAGCACTTGGCGCGCGTCGTCGAACCGGGTGATGAGCCAGACCTCGTCGCCGCCGTTGATCGACACCCGGGACACCGGCCGTGTAGCACGGAGCTCGGCGAATTCGGGATCCGGGTCGAACGGGCATCCCGCTGCACGCCGGTACGGCAGCGGCAGGGTGTCGGCTGCGGTCACGGGAAGTCCTTCCCGGGTGCGGCTTCGGGCACCTGCACGGTCCAGTGGCAGCTGCGCTCGCCCAACTCGTGCTCTACCGTGACGCCGAGCTTGTCCGCCGTCCGGTGATGCAGATCGACGCAGTATTCACACGGGCGCCGCAGGGTCAGCTCGACGCCCTGTGCCTGCGCGCGCTCGCGGTAGTCATAGATACCGCAGCGGCGGACTGCGAGTGACGTGCTGTGCGGCTCGTCGGTCCGGACGGTGTCGGAGCCGTAGACGTCGAGCATGGTGGCCAGCCCGGTCAGCAGATCACGCGCGCGGTCGGCCGGGTCTTCGATGCGGTTGAGCATGGCCGCGGAGTTGATGGTGGCCACTCTGTCGGTCCAGGCGGGCAGTCCGTCGGCGCCGAGGTACTTCTCGATCGCCGCCTGTGTCCGGAAGTAGACGCCGAGGACGAACTGGGCTTTCTCCGCATCGGTCATGGCGGGTTCGGGATCGGGAGAGCTCATCGGACTCCTTCTGTCAGGCGGGATGGCGGGACGCTGGGCGCAAACCGGTGGTGGCTTCGATCTCGGCGAGCGAAACGCGGACGACCTCCGCGATGGGGGCGGGAAGCCGGTCGGTCATCGCGGGGTCGTCCAGATCGACCAGCCGGGAGAGTTTCCAGCCGAGGTACGAGCCGAGGGAAGCCAGTGGCGGCAGCGACGGGACCGTCCGCGCGGAAAGGTTGTGGCCGTCGAACAGGGTGGCCAGACGCCGTTGTACCGCGTCGAGGCCGGGCGCCTCCGGTTCGCGATCGGTGGTGAGCAGGCATACGACATCGGGACCGCGAAGTACGAGCATGTAGTTCAGGACGGTGAAGTGCCCTGCCTCGGAGCTGTTTTCGGCCCACAACACCGATTCCACGTCCTCCTGGCGGACGCCGTCGCCGCCGAGGCGCATGACGTCGTGTGCGCGCCCCAGCGTCCGCACCACCGGGAGTGCCATCCCGCACGGGCAGGGGGTTCCGCTCACCTCGACCAGGTCGCCGGTCCGGTAGCGCAGCAGGGGACGTGCACGCAGGTCGAGGCAGGTGACCACCAGTTCGCCTTCGTCCTGACCGCCACCGAGCGGCCGGATCCCCCGGGAGTCGGCTAGCTCGAACAGGTAGCTCTGCACCTGCAGGTGCAACCGGCCTTGCTCACAGGTGGCCGCGGTCGTGCCGGTCTCCGACGAGCCAAAGCTGCCCACGAAGGCTTTGGCCCCGGTCAGCCGCTCCACATGCCGCAGCAGCGACGGTCCGGCCTGCTCGGCCATGAGCAGCAGCCGGCGGAATCGGGGCAGGGGCTCTCCGTGCCGGTAGGCGAAATGCAGCATCTCCAGCAGACGCGAGGGGGAACCCACATATGTGCTGATCGAGAGTTCACGCAGCAACCGCAGGATCCGGGTGTAGTCGCCGGTGACGTTGTCGACCCACAAGCGGACCGAGAGCACGCCCAGGTACTCCATCACCTTCTCGAACTGGTATCCGGCCGGCGCGAAGGGGCCGTTGATCAGGACCAGTGCGGAGTCCGCCGGGGTGAGCAGCCGGCCCCACATCTCGCCGATGTTGATCGTGTTCGCGGTGAGGTCGTCCAGTGCCTTGGGCGCGGCCACCGGGTCGCCGGTGGTTCCCGAGGATTCGTAGTAGTGCAGGAACTCGCCGATCGGGCGGGTGAAGACCTCACTCGAGCCGGACCGGAACTCCGCCTGACCCAGGACAGCGAGTTCGGCGAGCATCTTCTCGACAAAGGCTTGCGGCTCGTCCGCTCGCGCCCGCACCACCGTCTCCTCGTCGCGCCAACCGGCGAGCACACTTCCGAACTGCCGGGAATTCGCGGCGGCGACGAGCGTTTGGATGAGTTTGTCCGCGTGTAAGGCGGGAAGATCCTCTTCGCCGGCGTGAACACGGCGGACAGCAGCGATCTGACGATCCACGAAATCTGCGTGGTCGGCGCGTACTTTCGGGTCTCTGAACAGCAAGCGAACTCCATTTACTACCGACGGAAACGTGCAGCCCATTGCCGGTTTCTCAAGACTTTCGGCTTTGTCCGCACCATTGTCGAGTATGGTGGAACGTCGAAGATGAACAATTCCACTTGGGATGACCGTACTCTATCGGCCGCTGCGGTCACGGCGTGCCGGGAGAGGCCGGCGAACGACTCGAAGTGCCCGTTTTTCTGGCCAAACTTGCCCGTTTGGACATCGTCGCGACGTGACGTCGACTTACCACACTTCAACCCTGCCAGGCACTCGCTATTGTTCCTCGCGGAAACGAGCACCTGCCGGTTGGGCGAATGAGACGGCGCCGCGACACCGACACCAAGGCAGCAGCGGTCCAGGCCGTGCTGCGCGCACCGCATCTGGGGCGGTCCGCGGTGGTCAGCAGTCAACCGCAGCCCCCAGGGTGCCAAGGCCAGTCGGGGGCTCGCCGGCCGGCCTGATCAGGCGGCTTTCAGTGCCGCTTCGATCGCGTGCGTCAATGCGTCGAGGTATGCGTCGTCGCTGGGGCCGTTGATCACGAGCATGCGGAAGGCCAGCGGGGCGATCAGCAGGTCGGTGCCCAGTTCCAGGTCGAGGCCGGGCGGGAGTTCACCGCGGTCGATGGCGTTCTGCAGGACCGTGCGGGCCGCCGCGCGCCGGGGTGCGGCCACTCCTGTCTGCAGGATCTCGGCCAGGGCCGCGTCGTGCGTGGCCTCGGCGAGCAGTCCGGCTCCGATCCGGGTGACCAGCGGCTGATCCAACTGCGCCCGGAAGGTGGCCAACAACGCACGCAGATCGGTGCGCAGCGCGCCGGTGGCCGGGATGGGCGGAAGCGCTTCGGCGACCTTGTCGCGGATCAGCTCGGCGAGCATCACCTGCTTGGACCGCCACCGCCGGTACAGCGCGGCCTTGCCGACCCCGGCCCGCCGCGCGACCGCGTCCATCGACGTGCGTGCGTACCCGGTCTCGGCGAGCTCGGCGAAAGCCGCCTC
>CBIMJO010000789.1:0-5289 GCA_966244135.1 uncultured Actinocrispum sp.
GGTCCCACAGTGAGGTCAGCACGCGCAGCAACTGAGGTCCGCAGCCGGGTTTGAGCAGGGCGAAGTGGAACCGGCGGTCGGCCTCCAGGAACGCGATCACGTCCCCGGCCGCGTCGGCGGCGTCCATCTCGGTCAGCGCCGCGGTCATCTCCGCCAGGTCAGGCTCGCCGACCTGGCCGATCCCCTGCCGGATCGCCATGCCCTCCAGCGCCTCCCGGATCGAGCAGATCTCCAGCAGGTCCTCGCGGCTGTACTCGCTGACGAAGAACCCCCGGCGCGGGGCGAAGACGACCTGTCCCTCCCCCTGCAACGACTTCAGCGCCTCCCGCACCGGGATCACCGACACGCCCAGCCGCGCGGCCAGGGTCTCCTGCGGGATCTGCGAGCCGGGCGGGAACTCGCCGGTCAGGATCAGCTCGCGGATCTCCCGGAACGCGACGTCGTGGGCGCTCACCGCACCCCGGGACTGAGTCATGCCGGTAGTAAACAACACAGGCCTTGTATCTTCAATCTTATAAGATCTAAGATCCGTCGCATGGGTCCCCCGGATGTACCGAAGAACATCGACAACTTCGTCGCCGGCCGGTTCGTGCCGACCGGGAAGACGTTCACCAAGCTCAGCCCGGTGGACGGGACGGTGGTCGGGCGCGTCCACGAGGCCGATCAGCAGCTGGTCGACGTCGCGGTGCGGGCGGCCCGCGCGGCGCTCGACGGGCCGTGGGGCGCGAGCACGGTCCCCGAGCGGGCGGCACTGCTGCGCCGGATCGCCGACCGGATCGAGGCGCGGTTCGACGACCTGGTCAAGGCCGAGGTGGCCGACACCGGGAAGCCGTTGACGCAGGCCAGAACCCTCGATGTGGCCCGCGCGGTGACCAACTTCCGGGCGTTCGCGGACACCATCGCGGCGCATGGGCTGGACTCGTTCATCACCGAGCTGCCAGACGGCCGCCGCGCGCTGAACTACGCCGTGGGCAAGCCGCTGGGCGTGGTCGCGGTGATCGTGCCGTGGAACCTGCCGCTGCTCCTGCTCACCTGGAAGGTCGCCCCCGCGCTGGCCTGCGGGAACGCGGTCGTGGTCAAGCCGTCCGAGGAAACCCCTTCCAGCGCGGCGGTTCTCGCCGAGATCATGGCCGAAGCCGGTGTCCCCGAGGGGGTCTACAACGTCGTGCACGGGTTCGGGCCGGGCTCCGCGGGCGAGTTCCTGACCACGCATCCGGGCATTGACGGCGTCACCTTCACCGGCGAGTCGGCGACCGGCTCGGCGATCATGCGGGCGGTGTCGCCGCGGGTCCGGCCGGTGTCGTTCGAGCTGGGCGGGAAGAACGCGGCGCTGGTGTTCGCGGACGCCGACCTGGACAAGACGATCGAGGGCCTGGCCAGGTCCACGTTCACCAACACCGGCCAGGTCTGCCTGTGCACCGAACGGATCTACGTCGAGCGCCCGGTCTTCGACGACGTCGTGGCCGGTCTGAGCGCCGCGGCCCAGGCGCACGTGCCGGGCCGCCCGGAGGACGCCCAGACCACCATGGGACCGCTGATCTCCGCCGGCCACCGCGAGAAAGTCCAGTCCTACCTCCGGCTTGCCGAGCAGGAGGGCGCGAAGGTGGTGACCGGCGGCGGGGTTCCGCTGTTCGGCGACGCGCGCGACAACGGCGCGTGGATCGAGCCCACGCTGTGGACCGGGCTCACCAACGCCGACCGCACGGTACGCGAGGAGGTGTTCGGGCCGGTCGCGGCGATCATGCCGTTCGATTCCGAGGAGGAAGCGGTCCGCCTGGCCAACGACACCGACTACGGCCTGGCCGCGGCCGTGTGGACGACCAACCTCGAACGTGGACACCGTGTGGCGCAACGGATGCGGGTCGGGCTGTCCTGGGTGAACACGTGGTTCCTGCGGGACCTGCGTTCCCCGTTCGGTGGCGTGGGCCTGTCAGGCATCGGGCGCGAGGGCGGAACGCACTCCCTACACTTCTACAGCCAGCCCACCAACGTTTGCGTGCACCTGTAGAGGATTGCATTGGCCGAGAACATACTCAGCGCGGCGACCCGCCTGCTCGAAGCGGGCCGCACCTTCACCGCCTGCGCACCCGTGCGCGACCTGATCGGCACGACCGACCTCGAAGCCGCCTACGCGGTCCAATCCTCCACTGTGGACGCTCGCGCCGCGGCGGGCGAACGGATCGTCGGGCACAAGGTCGGCCTGACCTCCGCCGCCGTCCAGCGCCAGCTCGGGGTGTTCCAGCCCGACTTCGGCGTGCTGACCGACCGGATGGCCTACGCCGACGGGCAGCCGATCCCGTTGAACACCCTGCTGCAGCCCCGGGTCGAGGCAGAAGTGGCCTTCGTTCTGGGCCACGACATCGACAACCCCTCCCCCACGATCGCCGATGTCCTGCGTGCCACCGAGTTCGTGCTGCCCGCGATCGAGGTGGTCGACTCGCGGATCGCCGGCTGGGACATCACCATCACCGACACCATCGCGGACAACGGTTCCAGCGGCGCGTTCGTGCTGGGCACGCGGCCGGTCCGGCTCACGGACGTGAACCTGACCGAGATGGGCATGGTCGTCGAGCACCGCGGCGAACCGGTGTCCACCGGGGCGGGCGCGGCATGCCTCGGCTCCCCCGCTGTCGCCGTCACCTGGCTGGCCCAGGAACTCGCGCGACGGGCGAATCCGTTGCGGGCCGGGCACATCGTGCTGTCCGGCGCACTCGGGCCGGTCGTTCCCGTGACCGCGCCTGGTGTCTATCGCGCCCGGCTGGCCGGGCTCGGCGATGTCCGGGCCGTCTTCGTCGCTCCGGAGGTTGCCCCGTGACGCTCGCCACTCTCGCGCAGACCCTGTTCGACGCGGCTTCGCAGGCGACCGCTATCCCCCAGCTCGGCGAACTGTCGCTTGAGGACGCTTACACGGTTCAACGTCTTGTCGTGGACCTGCGCGACGAGCCGCGGACCGGCGTCAAGCTGGGCTTCACCAGCCGGGCCAAGGCCGTCCAGATGGGCGTGTCGGATCTGATCATCGGCCAGCTCACCTCGGGCATGGCCGTCGCCGAGGGCGGCACGCTCGACCACAGCCGGTTCATCCACCCTCGCGTCGAACCCGAGGTGGCGTTCCTGGTGAGTGACGGCGAGGTCGTCGGCGTCGCCCCGGCACTGGAGATCATCGACTCGCGGTACCAGGACTTCCGGTTCAACCTCGCGGACGTGGTGGCGGACAACACCTCCGCGGCCGCGTACGTGCTGGGCCCGTGGCAGCAGCCCGGACTCGACATCGGCAACCTCGGCGTCGTGCTCGAAGTGGACGGTGCCGTGGTCCAAACCGGCTCCACAGCAGCGATCCTCGGCCATCCCTTGCGCGCACTCGCTGCCGCCGACCGCCTTTCCCAGGCGTTCGACATCCCAGCACCCTCGCAGTCGGTCATCCTCGCGGGTGCCGCCACAGCTGCGGTCCCGTTGCCAGCCGGGTCCTTTGCGGAGGCTCGGATCACCGGCCTGGGCAGGGTCACAGTCACCAGTTAGGAGACAGCCATGTCCATCCCCGCGGTGTTCAACTTCCAGAAGTGGGTCGCCGAGCACGAGCACCTGCTCAAGCCGCCGGTGAACAACAAGCAGATGTGGGAGCGCACCGGCGACTTCATCGTCCAGGTGGTCGGCGGACCCAACCAGCGGACGGACTTCCACGTCGACCCCTACGAGGAGCTGTTCTACCAGATCAAGGGCGACATGCACGTCAACCTCATGACGCCCGGCGGTCCGCAACGGGTGGACATCCGCGAGGGCGACCTCTGGCTCCTGCCCCGCGACACCCCGCATTCGCCGCAACGACCGGAGCCGGGCTCGATCGGCATCGTCGTCGAACGCATCCGCGAGGAAGGCACCCTGGAGAAGTTCCAGTGGTACTGCCTCAACTGCGGATCCCTGGTCCACGAGGCCGAACTCCAGGTCAGCGACATCGTCGTGGACCTCCCGCCGGTCTTCGAAGCCTTCTACACCAGCGAATCCGCCCGCACCTGCCCCGCCTGCGGCACCATCCACCCCGGCAAATCCGCGGTGTAGCACCAAGACGGTTCCTCGTGAGTGGTTGAGCCGGCTCAACCACTCACGAGGAACTTCACGCACCGCGCCGAAACCGGGTCATTCCACACGGGTGAGTGTGCGGCCGAGCACAGTGCGGATGTGCACCTCGATGAAGTCGCGGAGGTACACCGACGCGGCCATGGTGTCGAAGACCTGCTCCATCAAGGGATCCGGCGCGGCGGTGAGGTGGACGATCTCCCAGCGGTTGACCGGGTCGTCCTCGTCGCCCTCGACCCAGTGGTCCACATGGAACAGTGGCTGGCGGGTGTCCGCCGTCAGGACCTCCCCGTCCGGGGTGGTGAACTCCGGCGCGCCGATGAACACCACCGACTGGCGCGCCGGGTCGAGGCGGACCTGCTCGATGATCAGCCCGAACGAGGACGGGTCCCGCCACAGCCGCTGCCGGGAGACGCGGGTGAACGTGTTGTCCACTCCGGACTCCCACTTGCGCGCGCTGCCCGGCTCCACCACCGACGGGATGTAGACGTCCGGCGCCGACGCCTTGCGGACCTCCATGTCCCACAACATGGTTCGCGTGTAGGTCAGCGGCGGGTCGACCCGATAGTGGTCGCGCAGCACCTTGTTGATGTGCACCGGCGGCAGGTCGGTCTTGGTGTAGCGGGGGTCCGACCAGGCACGGTCGAACTCCGCCACGAGATCCCCAGCGGTCACGGCTCCTCCGTACGGATTTAGTCACTAATCTTGACTAAATTCAGGGTAGCCGCGACCGCCTCCGCGAGCAAGGAAACCTCAGCTGTGTTCTTCCAGAACGGCCAGCACGGCACGCACCGCGGGCGAGAGCCGCAACGCGACCACGGACAGGCTCCAGGAGATGTCGGCGCCGACGATCGGGCGGACCAGCCTGCCCTCGGACACACAGGCGTCCGGCGCCACCGCCACGCCGATCCCCGCGTCCACATAGGACTCCGCCAGCCGCAGGTCGGCCACCTCGGCGACCACGTTGCGCCGCACGTCAAGGGCGTCGTACGCGCGGTCGATCACCATCCGCGAGCCGAAGCCGCGCGGCGCGTCCACGAAGTCCTCGTCCTTGAGGTCCATCAGGCTCAGCTCGGCGCGGTCGGCGGACCGGTGCCCGGGCGGCAGCACGACCACGTACGGCCGCTGGTGGATCACGCGGGTCACCAGCCCGCCCAGCTCCGAGCGGGGCAGGTCGAGCTTGCCATGCAGCGCCCCGACGACGACGTCGAGGCGGGC
>CBIMJO010000790.1:0-5284 GCA_966244135.1 uncultured Actinocrispum sp.
GACCATCTGCTCGTTGGCCTGCTGCAACGACTCCAGCGTGCTGCGGCTCTGCTCGGCCAGCTGCTTGATCAGCGCGGCGGCCTCGTCGCGGGCCGACTGCACCGCGGCGGCCGCGCTCATCACGACCTTCTGGTTCGCCTCGGACAGCTGCGTGGTCTGCCGCATCGCGTCCTGGATCACCCGGCGCGCGGACTCGGCCCAGTCCTCGGCCTTGAGCGGGGAGGCCACCGCCTCGCTCTCCGCGGCGATCGCCAGGTGCGTGATCGCCTTGTCCAACTGTTCAGCGGCCTGGTCGGAGCGGCGCGCGGCCTCCGTCTCCAGCCGGTGCGCCTGCCGGGTGAACACCACGACCAGTCCGATGAGGACCGCGTCGATCAGCGCGACCACGGCGAACGCCGGGCCGAGCAGCTCGCTGGCGGTACCGCGGACCAGCACCGCCACGGCGAGCGTCACCCAGGTGATGAACAGCGGCAGTAGCGCGATCTGGTTGCGCCTGGCCTGCAGTTTCCGGACCGGCCGCGTCCGCACTTCGTCGAGCTCACCGAGAACGCGTTCCGGTGCGATCAAGCGTTCAATTACCGGGAACGGCAGTTCGGTGACAACGCCATCGATACCCTTGATGCGTTGTACCGCGGTGTGCACTTCGGCTTTCGTCAGTTCGGCGCACACCCCGGAAAGGTGCTCGGCCGCGACCCGCCCCTCGTTGTTCTTACCCAGCTTCGCGACCTGCGGAAAGTCGGTTGTCGCACTTACCGGTTCGGCCTCGGAGGTTTCAACAGTCATTGGTCACCAGTAGGAAGTGGCAGCGGTGAATCCTTCGCACAATCGACGTCCATCCCCGATCGGATCGAACACTTCTGCGATTTATCCGGCGGCACCGCATCATCTCACTCGCGCCGCCCGGCGGCAGAGCTTACATGCCCACTACCGGGTGACGGGAGCAGGTCGAGGGGATGTTCGCACCCTCGTGCGACATGTCTGGACGAACCCCGGCGAAAATGATCGAATTCGGTAGCGGCTAACATCTGCCGATGGTTGCAAGGTTCGTTTGACGGCAAAATTCGGGGGAGGACGGTCACGATGGGACAAGCGCTGCCGCGCGCCGAGTTGCTCTTTGATCTTGACATCACCGATGACCTGGAGGAACAGCTCGTCGGCACTTTCCGTGAATTCGGGTTCGACACACAGTTCCGCCGCACACTCGCCCACCGGAGTGTTACCGAGCTCGGCTGGCTGGTACTGGCGGCACTGCCGCTGCAGGCGTTTCTGACGGGTCTGGGAACGGAAGCCGTCAAGGACATCTATGCGAGTGTCAAGAAATTGTCCACCAGGCGGACCGCGAAGAAGGACAGCGGGCCGGGCCGCACGGTTCCGCTTGTTCTGCAAGATTCCGGTAGTGACCTGCGGATCATCCTGGAACCCGACCTGCCCGAGGAGGCCTACCAGCAGCTGGCCGGTCTCGACCTGAGTGCCTATCGAATCGGTCCGCTGCACTACGACCGGCACCGGCGGGCCTGGCGGTCCGAACTCGACGAAGCGGCCGGATGAGCCGGCGCCATGCGCCCCGACATCGACTCCGGCCAGGCCCGGTCGGCCATCGCCGAAGGTGAGCGGGAGCTGGCCGCGAGCCGACTGCCCGCGGCCCGGCGGGCTTTCGGCACCGCCCTGGACTGCCTGGGCGGGATCACCGGGACGGCCGAACCGGCGCTGGCCAAGGCCGCGCACATCGGGCTCGGCCGGGTCTGCCTGGCAGAGGGCGAGTTCCGCGCCGCGGACCTGTGCTTCGACCGTGTGCAGCGGCTTTCACCGGCCGAGCCGGACGGCTTCTACTGGGCCGGCTGCGTGGCCGCCCACCAGGCGAACTACCCACGGGCGGACTGGCTGTTCAGCGCGGCGCTCGGCCTGGACGCCGGCCTGGGCCGCGCCTATCTTCAGCGCGCCCTGGTCCGGGTGAAGCAGCGACGGGACGAACCGGCGCTGGCCGACTTCCTCGCCGCGGAGGTGCGCGAGTCCATTGACGACAATGCGCGCCTGCTGACCGCTGCCCTCCTGGTCCGGGCGGATGACTGGACCCGCGCCGAGGCCGTCCTGGCCGATGTCGATCCACGCCGGCCGGAGACCGCGGCGATCCTGGCCATGATCCGGCAGCGACAGGGTGACACCAAAGCCGCGGTCGCCGGGTATCACCGGGCGGTGGCCGGTGGCTGTCACGATGAGACAGTCCTGCTGCAGTGCGGTCTGGCCGCCTACCAAGTGCATGACTACACCACCAGCATCGACTCGTGGACCGCGCTGCGCGACTTGTACCCACGGCACAGCACGCTGAAGTCGCTGGTGGCCACCGCGCACCACGCTCGTGCGGCTGAACGGATCTCGCGCGCCGACTACGCGGGGGCGGTCGCGGACATCGTCGAGGCGAAGGTGACCACCATCGGGCCGGGTGTGCTGGACGCAGCCCTGGCCGAGGCGCACCTGCACGAGGCGGCGCGCGCGATCGCCGCGGACGATCTGCCCGCCGCCCATGATCACCTGCGGGCGTGCGAGGACCAGCGGGCCCGGCGTTACCTGCCGCTGCTGGACTTCCTCGACGGCCTGGACCGGGAGGCGGCGTGGGGCTGGCGGCTGATCCTGGACGCCGCGCCGGACGACCCGCTCGCCCGCTTCGGGCTGGCCGTCTGCGCACTGCGGACCGGGATGCCGATGGCGATCGAGCTGCGCGGACTGGTCACGGATCCCTCGACACCGGACCGGATCCGGCGGGCGGCGGCACGCACGCTGGCCGCCTGCCACGTGCGGGACGGCGACTGGGCCGCCGCGCTGACCGATCCGTCCATAGTGGACGATGAGCCCTGGTTCGCTGAGGCACTCTATCGAGCCGGACGGCACGACGAGCTGCGCGTGCTGGCGGAGAACCCTTGGCAGGACATCGTTCTCGCCTTGTCCTCGGCGGATGCCGCCGTTCCCGCTGTGGAGGACCAGCGGGCAGCCCGAGAGCTGGTGCTCCGGCTCGGCGACGCGGCCTTCGGCGCCGCGCTCGCCCGCGACTGGGCCACCGCGGCGTTGTTCATCCGCCGCCGGGACAGCATCCAACCGGGTGAGCCCGATCGGATCGAGGCGCTGATCCTCGGCCTGGGCGGCGAGCGGGCCGCGGCGCTGGAACGCCTGGCGCGCATGAGCGCGCACGAGCCCAACGACCAGCGGGTCGCCCACGTGCAGGCCCTGTTGCAGTTCCACCTGCTCAGCAGCGGGGCCGAGCCGACGCCGGAGATCAACTGGCACGCCTGCGTGGGCGCCTGGATGTCCGTGCTGGCCAGCGAGGCCTTCTGGGAACGGTGGCCACGTGGCGCACAGCGGCGGTATGGGCAGACGGTGCCCTTGGTGGTGGCCGAGGAGGTGCGGTCGGCACTGCGTGAGTTCCTGGAGGAACGGCTGCCCGCGGGCGACGGCCTCGTGCTCCAGCTGCGCCGGGAGTTCGAGGCGGCCCGATGGCTCTACCAGCTCGGCGGTCTGCCGGTGGACGACCGGTTCCGCTGGAACCTGGTGTGCGGCCCGCTGCGGATCGCCGAACTCGGACTGCACCGGCAGCTCAGCGAGTTCCTGGCCGGGGCCGCCGTTCCCGGTGCCGACAAGGAGATCATCCGCCGGATGTTCTCCCAGCTCGGACTGGCCGAGGTGCACCTGGCCGCCGGACGGCCCCGGGAGGCCGCGAAGTCGGCGCTCGACCTGAGGTGCCCGGTCTGCCTCGTGACGAGCGGGACGGCCTACCCGCTGTCGATCACCGACCCGCTGCTGTGCGAGCCGGACTGCCCGCGGTTCGACGAGCGCAACCCGGCCTTCAGTGCGCTGGAGCGCAAGCACGACCAGCTCGCCCGGTCGAGTGCGGCGCTGGCCGTGGACACCCTGCTGGGCATCGCCCGCAACGACATCGCCCAGAGCACGATGGACCTCGCCGAGGCCAGGAAGTTCTGGCGGGCCGCGGTGACCCTGGCCAAGGGGTACGGCAACCATGCCGAGATCCTGCGGTACGCGGTGGACGACGCGCTCGGCCGGGCGAAGGCGCTGGACGGCAAGCTCAACTGGACGGACGCGATCGCTGTGCTGGACGCCGTGCTGATCGTCATCCCGGTACGAGAGACCGCCGAGCGCGACCGGGTGACGCCCGAGCTCGCCGGACTGCTCAATGCCAGGGCCATGCAGTCCTACGCCGAGCGGCACGAGAACGACGCCGCGCACGCGGACCTGACCCGGGCGGTGGAACTCGCGCCGCACCTCAAGCGCCCGAGGATGAACCTGGGCCGGGTGGTGCGCGCGATGGCCTACGCGGCGCTCGACCAGAGTGACTTCGTCCGGGCCATCGGCTTGTTCCGGGAGGCGATCGACCACTTCGACCAGGGCCTGGGTGTCCGTCCAGGCGACGAGGACTTCCAGAACGAGCTGACCGGCACCCAGGCCGACCTGGACAACCTGCTGGGCCTGCCGCCCGAGTCTGGGGCGTGGTGAGCCGGTGCTGGACTTCGACGAGCTGCGGATCCGGGTGCGCCGCATCGGGGCGGACCGGTACCTGGTGTTCGCCAACGGCCAGGTGCACGTGGTCCGCACGACCAGTGTCGGCACGCAGGCCGCTGATCTGCGCCGGGAGGTGAGCCGGCTGACCGACACCGAGCTGGGTCACGCCCCGTCCGGCGCCTCGCATGTGGCGGTCCGGCTGCGCACCATTGGCCAGGCCGTGTTCGACCTGCTGTTCGGCACTGAGCTCGGTGCCGGGCTGCAGGACGCCCGGTCGCTGGCCGAGCAACAGGGCCGCGGCCTTCGGCTGCGCTTCGACCTGCCGCCCGAGCTGCAGGCGCTGCCGGTGGAGGCGTTGCGCTCGCCGTCGGCGGGCCCCGACCAGAGCTTCGGCCTCAACGCCACCCTGTCCATCGCCCGGTCGCTGACCGGCGGCGCCACCGCCGGCAGACTGCCCACCGCCGCCGAGGATCCGGACTTCATCCGGCTGCTGGTGGCGATCGCGTCCCCGTCGGACTCCCGCCTGCCACCGATCGACTCGAAGGCCGAACTGAGCAGGTTGCGCGAGCTGCCCGAGCTGGCGGTGCGGATGACCGTGCAGGAGCACGCGACCCGGGGCACGATCGAGAAGTGGATCACCGAGAACGGCAGGCACCCATCCGCGGTGCTGCTGATCGCGCACGGGGAGTATGACGAGCAGAGCAACGAGGGCACGGTCCTGCTGGAGACCGAGGGCGGCGGCACCGACCGGCTGCCCAGCCATGTGCTCAGCGGGATC
>CBIMJO010000791.1:0-5266 GCA_966244135.1 uncultured Actinocrispum sp.
GGACGCAATCTGCGATCACACCAAGGCATCCAACGAGCTCCTGATCCCTGCCGCGCGAAGACTTTCCCGGCTTCCTTGCCATTTTCGCTCACCGAGACAGCGGTTTGACCAGCCGCGTAGCCCGGGCGGTGCTGGCGATCGCACTCATACCGGCGAACGCAGCATGCTCGTCGACAACGCGGATCGCCGCCGGGCCATCCCCGGTCTTCCACCAGTTCCACGGACTCGCTGTCGGCTCAGCGCGCTACCCTCCTGGCACGGTCTGCACCGGTTGGTGGGTATTCCGCGGATCGGGGCTGATTCCGGTCTGATCCCGTTGGGGATCAACGCTGCCACCCATGGCCGCTTTCGCTTCTATGTCCACAGTAGACTGACAACATGCCGGATCCATGCTCGGCGACGCCACACCGGACTCTGGATCGGGGCGCGAGATGGTGTCAGTGATAGAGGTGGATGGTGTCCACCAGGTCCACTGCTTCCTGTGCACAGCCCCAGGAAAAGGTGAATCCTGAGCCGCCGTGCCCGGTGTTGTGGACGATGGCCGTGCCCGGTTGGCGTTCCAGCCGGACGTTGCGTTGCCGGTAGGGGCTCAGTCCGGCTCGGACGGCGTTGCCTGGCACAAGCTCGACATTGCGCAGCACCGGGAGGAATTCCTGGCAGCGGCGAAGCATCTGGGCGATCGGTGGGTGGTTCTCGAACGTCAGGTCGCATGCCCATTGACCGGGTTCCACCAGGCCGCCGAGTACCAGGCGGTCCTTGCCGCGCGGCACGATGAAGATCATGTTCTGACCGTTGATGCCCTCGTCGAAGGACAGGCAGTGCGCGCCGTCCACCAGCCCGCGGTTGCGGGCGTGAACCAGCGCACCGCGCAATGGCTGCAGTTCGTCACCGCTGAGGTCGATCGAGCCGAGACCGGAGCAGTTGACGATCGCCGAGCAACCGAACCGGCGCAGCACATCTGCCTCACACTCGGTCAGGCAGCCGGCGATCCGGGTGGTCAGCACCGTGCAGCCGGCCGCGCGGACCTCGATCATCAGCCAGTTCAGGTACCAGTCGGTGTCGATCATCGGTGCGAGGTGGCGGTACGCGTCGACCACACCCGCGTCCGGCGCGACACCATTTTCCTTGATCAGGATCTCGTCGTGCCGGAATTCCCTGACATGTCCACGCAGTTCGGTCATCTTGACCCGCTCGTCGGGATCGGACTCGACCGGAGCGCGGAAGTAGAACGTGGCCGGTCGCATGTACACGCCGGTGTCGGGTTCCCGGGCAAGGTCAGCGAAAACGCGGTAGGACTGGACAGCCCACTGTTGGGCGCGCCTCAGTGCCTGCTGGTCGGATACGCCCTGCGGCCACTGCCACAGTGCACCCGCGGCATTCGAGGTGATGAAGGGCGCGAACCGATCGGCCACCACGGTGACGTCGTAGCCGCGGTGGCGTGCGCATAACGCTGTGGTCAGGCCGGTCACGCCTGCGCCGATCACCAGTACCCGGCGGGGGTGGCGCCTCATCGTGCGGCCGGTCCTCACCGGCGAGTCATGCCTGAAGCCCATCAGCGAGCACTCCAATGATGTCGTGGGATTGCCGACCACTCACAGTCGGCCGGAAGTGCCGCGGCGGGTAGCTACGAGTGGACATCTCGGAACGGAGGTCTCCGTTCGGAGGTGCTGCGACGAAGCACGGTCCGCCACGATGGCGCCATGGCGGACGTCGGCAGATCGACTGTTGTGAGGATGCTTGCCGCGCTGGCAGATGGCTACGGCGACGTCCTCGGCCTGCTCGATCGGACCGCGGCCATCCAGCGAATTGTCGACCCGCTGACCGGCGCCGACGTCGCATGGGTCGGAGATCTCCGTACAGGCCACAGGATCGTGCTGGGACATCCGGTCAACACGGCGATCAACGTGGTCGAAGGGCTTGTCGTACTCGCGGGAACGGGCTTGGGATGGCGGGCACTCGCGGTGCCGATCATCAACAATGGCAACCGGGCCGGCTGCGGCTTCTCCGGGCGCGTCGCGGCGTGCATGGACCTGATGACCAGCCGGATCGCGGCGGCCGAAGTGGTCGCCGAGCGCGACCGGCACGCCGCGGAAGTCGCGGTGCACGAGGAGCGGCGCCGGCTGTCGATGGAGTTGCATGACACCGTTGGGGCGATGCTCTACACGCTCGGCGTGAGAATTCGCCGGCTCGGAACCGAACCAGGACTGGACGATTCGGTACGTGGGCGCCTGTCGACCATCGGGGAGTATGTCGCGGAGGCCACCGCGGCGATGCGGGGTTCATTGCGCATGCTCACCGCCACGCCTGAACAGGTCGCTCTCGGCGTGGCGTTGCGTGAGCACTGTCAGGCGTTCCAGGAACGAACCGGAATCCTGGCCAGGCTCATCACGCTCACCGATCTGCCGGCCATGTCCGATGCCCGCGGGCGAATGTTGTCCGACGCCACGCGGGAGGCGTTGCTGAACGTTGAGAAGCACGCTCGGGCGGGTTCCGTGGTGGTGTCCGTTCGCGCGTTGCACCACGGGGTCGCGGTGACGGTCGCCGACGACGGGGTCGGCTGTGATCCATCCGAAGTGGACAGTGGCGGCCTCGGCCTGGCGGCGATGACCGGCCGCGTGGCCCGGGTGGGCGGCGCGGTCACGGTGAGCCGCAACGAGGATGGCGGCCTCACCGTGCGGATCTGGGTGCCGGCGTGACCGGCGAGGTCGTGCGGGTGCTGGTCGTGGACGATCATCCCATCGTCCTCGACGGGGTGACGCTGGCCTTGCGGAGCACTTCCTGGTTGCAGATCGCCGGGTACGCCCGCACCGGGCGGGAGGCGATCAGGGCGGTGGGCATCTACCGGCCCGATGTCGTGCTGCTCGACCTGCGGCTGCCCGACATGCTCGGCCCCGAGGCGGTCCGCGCGATGCTGGCGTTCCACCCGGAGGCGAAGGTGATCGTCTTCACCGCCTACCCCAACCACTCGGCACTGGAAGCCGCGTTGGCCGCGGGCGCGCACGCCGTCGTGATGAAGGACAGTGAGCGATCCGACCTGGTGGACATCATCAGCCGCGTGGTGGCCGGCGAACGAGTCGTCAACGCCGACACCGACCCGAGTGCCGCGATCGGCCGCAAACTCCGCGAACACGGCCTCACCAGACGGGAGTACGAAATCCTGCGCCGGGTCGCGATGGGGGAGACGAATCCCGAGATCGCCGCCGCGCTCGGACTCGCCCGCAACACGGTGAAGACCTACCTCCAGCGGAGCATGGAGAAGCTCGGTGCGCGCAACCGGATCGAGGCACTCGCGCGAGCCAATCAGCTGGGCATTCTCTGAACGGCCGAGCCGGGCGGCGACTGTGATCACCTGCTGGACTGCTGGATGCGAAAGTTCGGCCGGATGCGCCGGCGGGTGGCAGGATCAGCGGCATGACAGCAGGTGGGCCATACCCGGCGCCGCGACCGCAGGCCCCGTATCCGCAGCCGCAGTACCCGCATCCCCAAGGGCCTCGGCCGCTGCGCCCGAAGCGGCCGGCGGTGCGGCTGGTCGCCGGGGTCCTGTGGCTGGTCGCCGCCGGTCTGGGTGCCGCCGCGTTGTTCGGGAACATCTACACGCGCACCTTCGGCGACCCGCCGGGCGAGTTCGTCACCGGGTTCTGGACCCAGGTCATCCGCAGTGACGGCAAGGAAACCCCCAGCAGTCCCACGATCGCCTATGGCATCGGTGTGGCGGTCGGGGCCGCGATCGTGCTGCTGGCGGCGATCGTGGTGTTCGCGTCGGTCCGCCGGTGGGCCGGTGTGGTGGCCGGAACGTTCGGAACCGCTGTGCTGGCGACCGAGGCCCTGGTGTGGATGCAGGACACGGGCGCCAACTCGCCCGGCATGACCACCAAGATCGAACTCGGTCTGTGGCTGCTGACCGGCGCTGCCGCGGTCGGCTTGATCGCTTTGGTGGTCGCACTGACCGAACGCACCCGGCCGCCGGCGTGGCCACCGCTCCCGCCGCCTCCACCACCTCGGCCGCAGCCGAGATGGGAACCGCAGACACCCAGGTACGGCGTGCCTGTCCAGCAACCGCCACCTGCCCAACCACCACCTGCCCAGCCGCCAACGCCGGCCGTCGAACCCGCGGATGACCGCACGACGCACCTGGACACACCGGAGCGAACCACCTCGATCGAACCGCCGAAGCCCGCGGAGCCCGGGCAGATCTCACGCAAGCTGGACGGGGACGAGAACTGACCCGGTGCCGGGCGGGCTGCTCGTCAGAGCAGGCCCAGCTCGGCGAGCCGGTTGAGGGCCTCGATGCGGTTGCGGGCGCCGAGCTTGCCGAGGGCGCTCTGCACATAGGTCTTGACGGTGTTGGGGGTGAGCCCGAGCGCTGTGGCGATCTCCGGGTTCGTCTCGCCCATCGAGACGTGCCGGAGGACGTCGTACTCGCGCCGGGTGAGGCCATGGCGGGATCGCTTCTGCGGGAGCCGGGACGACCGCTCGCCATCGTCGGTGTGCCCGGAAGGCCGCCCCTCCGCGACACGACGGATGACGTCGACCAGGTCTGCCCGGTCGACGTCCTTGAGGATCACGGCCCGTGCGCCGGCGGCGAGAGCCGGCCGCACGGCTGCGTGATCGGGATAGGCGGTGAACAGCACGATTCTCGCGTCCGGTGCGCCGTGGTGGATTCCGCCGATCACCTCGGGGCCGAGCATGTCGGGCAGGCGCAGGTCCAGCAGGACGACAGTGGGCTGGGTGCGTTCGGCGAGCGCGATGGCCTCGCACCCAGTGCGGGCGTAGCCGGCGAGCGTGATCCATGGAGTGCGCTCGACGAGGTGGCCCACACCCTCGAGCACGATCGGGTGGTCGTCGATGACCAGGACGCTGATCGTCGCGTTCATTGGCTCAGCACGGGATCCAGGCACGGATGGTGACGCCGCCTTCCTCGTTGGAGGTGACGCGCAACTGCCCACCCAGACGGCCGAGCCGATCGGTGGTGGCGGCGAACCCGAGACCTGCCTGGTCCCGCCAGCCCGGGCGCAGGCCGATGCCGTCGTCATGGACGGCCACGGTCACACCTCCGCCGGCGCGGAACACGTTCACCAGCACGGCATTGGCTTGGGCGTGCTTCTCGACGTTGAGCAGGGCTTCCCGGACGAAAGCCAGCAGCGCGCGGCTGCGCGATGCGTGCAATGGCGGCATCTCGTCGAGCACCAGCAGCCGGGCCGCGATGCCGGTTCGCTCCTCGAAACTCCGGCAGTCGGCCTGCAGCGAGACAGGGAGCACGAATGAG
>CBIMJO010000792.1:0-5266 GCA_966244135.1 uncultured Actinocrispum sp.
CTGGACCTGCCGCGCGGCGAGCTTAAGGCCGCCGCCACCCATGCAAAACCGAACCGCGCTCAGTGCTCACCTTGCTTTGCTCCGCCTTGGAGGCGCTCGGTGAACAAGCTTCGGGGAGGCACATCCGCCACCTTCGGCAGCGCCCGCCAACTGGGGCCATGCCCACTATCTGGGCACATCTGGCATCTCCGGCCGCTCTCACCACCTCCCTGCACGTCCGGCATCTCTGGGCCGCTCCCACCATCTCCGGTACGCGCGCCATCCCTAGGCACGTCCGCGAAGGCCCCGCCCAGCCCTATCCCACCAACAGATCCCTGCCCAATCTCAAGCCCGAACCCGCCGCCGAAGCCCTTCGACCCGGCCCACAGATCCGCCATCCTCCCGACCCGACCCGACCCGACCACGCCCACGCAATCGCAGATCCACCCTGACCACTCCCTCGCGGATCCACCCCGACCGCATCCCGCACTCGGCCCCTCGCCAACACCGAGTTCCGCGAAGCCGCAGCAGGACTGATCGCTCCTTCCCCCAGTCGTCGCCCGCGGATCGGGAGCCGCGTGGATCTGTGTGTGGGAATGGGAAAGCCCCCGCCGGGGGCGGGGGCTTTCCGGGTAGGTGGTGTGTCAATCGCTGCTTTGGAGGGCCCAGAGGAGGCGGAGGATTTCGACGTAGAGCCACACGAGGGTGGTCATCAGGCCGAAGGCCGCGTACCAGGCCCACTTGCTGGGCAGGCCCTGGCGGATCATCTGGTCGGCCTGGTCGAAGTCGAGCAGCAGCATGAACGCCGCGATGCCGATCACGATCAGGCTGAACACGATGGCCAGCGGGCCGTTGCCGCGGATGCCCAGGGACACGCCGAACAGCGAGAAGATGAGGTTGGCCAGCATCAGCAGGACGGCGGCACCGGCAGCCGCGATGACCCACTTGGTGAGCTTGGGAGTGACCTTCACCGCACCGGTGCGGTACACGACCAGCATCACGCCGAACACCAGGGCGGTGCCGAGCAGCGCCTGCAGGCCGAGACCCGGGTACAGCGAGTTGACCACGGCCGTGAGGGCGCCGAGGGCGACACCTTCCGCGGCGGAGTAGGTCAGCACCAGCGCGGGGCTGGGGGTCTGCTTGAAGATGACGATCAGTGATACGACCAGCCCGACCAGGAAGCCGATGATCAGCGGCGGGTAGGGGCTGATCGCCCCGCTGAGCACCATGACAGCGGTGATCACGCCGGTGAGCAGGGCCACACCCAGGGTGATGGCGGTCTTCATCACCACGTCGTCGACGGTGATCGGCCGGTCGGCCTCAGCCGGCGGCGCGTCGTAGGTGGAGCCGCCGCCGTACTGCGGTGGCATGCCTGCCTGCGGGTTGCCGAAACCCGCGTATCCAACGCCTCCGCGCCCGGACAAATTGCGGAACGCGGGGTTGCTCGAAGAACGCACCTGATCCTCCATGGGCCTGTTGTGGCCTTCATCGGGTTCAACGGCCGGGCGAGCCGGTTAGTTCCCGTCGGGTAAAGCCGACTTTACTCTCATTGGACCGTCTGTCGATCGCCGGTCAGCCTAGTAACACCGCACCTGTGCATGTCACTCGTTCGAGCGTCTACCTTGAGGGCGATGTCAGCACAGCGAGCGAGGAACTGGCGGCCCATCAGCCTGTGGGTGGCGCTCGTGGTCACGTTCGTGATCTTGGTAACGCTCGGCACCGTGCGTCCTGGCCAGGACAAACCCGCTCCGGCGCCGGCGGTCGCGACGCAGGAGTGGCTGCGCCCGCTGCGGCCGGGCGAGAAGCCGCCACAGTTCGTGCTGTTCTCCTTCGATGGCGCCGGGGCACACGAGCACTGGCAGAAGATGCTGGAGATCAGCCAGCGGTCGAACGCGCGGTTCAGTGCGTTCCTTTCCGGCATCTACCTGCTGACCGACGACCAGAAGGCCCAATACACCGGTCCCGGGCACCCGGCAGGTAAAGCTTCGATCTCTTTTGGGGGATCCCCGGACGAGGTACGAACCCGCATCGCCGACCTGAACACCGCCAAGGACCGCGGCATCGAGATCGGCACCCACTACAACGGCCACTTCTGCAAGGGCGCGGAGCCGAGCGTCGGCAGGTGGAACACCCAGCAGTGGCAACTGGAGATCGACCAGTTCACCAAGTTCGTGACCCAGGCGGGCAACCAGGGCCTCAAGGTCGACCCGGCCGACATCAAGGGCGGCCGCACGCCATGCCTCGAAGGCAGGTTCGACGCCTTGTTCGCCGCGCTGGCCAGCCGGAACATGACCTACGACTCCAGCAAGGTGTCCGACGGGATCACCTGGCCCACCAAGGACAACGGCATCTGGGAGTTCTGGATGCCCGAGGTCCGCATGCCGGCGGTGGCCAACAAAAAAGTGATCATGATGGACTACAACCTCTGGTACGCGCTGAACAAGGCCAAGGACGACAAGTCCAAACGGGACGAGTACGCCCGCGCGACCACCGAGGTCTACCGGGCCGCGTACAACGCCGCGTTCAACGGCAACCGCGCCCCGCTGGTGGTGGCCAACCACTTCAACGACTGGGCGGGTGGCGCCTTCGACCTCGCGACCGAGCAGTTCATGGGCGAGGTCTGCACCAGGCCGGAGACCGTCTGCGCCACCTACTCGGATGTCATCAAGTGGATGGACCTGCAGACCCCGGTCACGCTGGAACAGCTCCGTAAGCAGCCCAGCGCGCAAACCTAGGCGTCGATCGGGCGGCGGCCGGGCACACCGAGACAAGGACCGGGGCCTGGCCACTGAACCGATCGGGTGATCTTCCCGGTCCAACTGGGTTCGTGGTACCTGGCGGCCGAGGTTCCCGTTTCAGGATTCTGGTGTGGTGCAGGACGGCGATGCGCTCACACTGATCATCAACGGCCCGGACGACGTGGCCGCGCTGACCGGCAGCCCGTTGCTGGACCGGGTGCTGCGCGTCGAGTTCAACTCCACCCAGGAGACCGTCGCACCCATCCTCGGGATGCTGCCGAACGTGCGCAGCGTGACCTTTGTGGACGATCCACACGCCGCCGAGACCGTGCGGGCCGTCGACGAACATCTCCCTAACACCGTTAGAGCGCTGAACTTCGCCGGTTTCATGGCGACCACGTTCGACGACGACACCGCCGCCGCCCTCTGCCGCTCCCCACGAGTCGCCCAGCTGGAGCACTTGGCGCTCTACAACTGCAATCTCACCCAAAGAGGTGCGCACGCCATTGGCGGCGGCACTTTCCGTGAGCTGAAAGCACTCCATCTGGGCCTTGGCCACTCGACGATGAACAGAATCGGCCCCGAAGGTGTGGCAGCGTTGACGCCGCTCAGCCACCTCGTCACGCTGGATCTCGGCTTCAACCACATCGGCGACCAGGGCGTCCGGTCACTGCGAGCGTTCCGGAACCTGACGGAACTACACCTTCAGGGGAATGGCATCACCAACAAAGGTCTGCTCGCCCTCTGCGACCTGCCGTTCCTGCACCGGCTGACATTCCTCGACCTGAGCCAGAACCGGATCACCGCGCGGGCGATGCGCCACCTGCACCGGACCGCCCCGCGCCTGGCGTCCTGACCCCGCAGTGCCGCGCGTCGGCGAGTGCGGCACACTGAACCCCGCGCAAGCCTCTGACCTGCGACGATGACACTTTTCGGTGACCCGGGTTGCACACGGATAATGAAAACCGATATCAATGTCGGGGTGAAGATCGCCTTCGTCGGAAAGGGAGGCAGCGGCAAGACCACGCTGGCCTCGCTGTTCCTCCGCCACCTGGCCGCGCTGAACCGGCCGGCGCTGGCCGTGGACGCCGACATCAACCAGCACCTGGCCGGCGCCCTGGGCGCGTCCGAGCCGGAAACCGTTGCCCTGCCCACGCTCGGTGAGCACCTGCCGCTGATCAAGGACCACCTGCGCGGGGACAACCCGCGGATCGGCTCCGCCGCCGAGATGGTCAAGACCACCCCGGCCGGCCGTGGCTCCCGCCTGCTGCGCGTGGTCGAGGACAACCCCATCTACGCCGCCTGCGTCCGTGAGATCGACGGGGTGCGGCTGGCGGTGACCGGGCCGTTCGGGGACGACGACCTGGGCGTCGCCTGCTACCACTCCAAGGTCGGCGCGGTCGAGCTGATGCTCAACCACCTGGTCGACGACCGCGGCGAGTACGTCGTGGTGGACATGACCGCGGGCGCCGACTCGTTCGCGTCCGGCCTGTTCACCCGGTTCGACGTGACCTTCCTGGTCTGCGAGCCGACCGTGCGGTCGATCGGCGTGTACCGGCAGTACCTGGGCTACGCGCGGGACTTCGGCGTGAAGGTCGCGGTCGTCGGCAACAAGGTGTCCGACGACGAGGACCTCGCCTTCCTGCGTCAGGAGGTCGGCGACGACCTGCTGACCTGGGTCACCCGGTCGCAGCACGTGCGGGCCGCCGAGCGCGGGGACGTCCGGCCGATCGACGCGTTCGAACCGGAGAACCGGGACGCCCTGCGGACCATGCACGCACTCGTCGACGAGACCACCAAGGACTGGGCCCGCTATCAGCAGCAGGCCATCGAGTTCCACCTGCGCAACGCCAAGGCTTGGGCCAACGAGCGCACGGGCCGGGACCTCGCCGACCAGATCGACCCGGAGTTCACCCTTGGGGCGGTCCCCATGGCGGCCTCCGGCGTCAACGCTGGGTAAGCAACCAACCGCGAACACGGAGGTTATCCATGTCCTTGGACGTGCCAACCGCGCTGCTGGAGAAGGCGGAGCGGGGCGAGGTCACCGACGCCGAGTTCGTCAACTGCGTCCGTGTGTCCCTGCCGTACGCGTGGGACCTGATCAGCGAGGTGGCCGGGCGGGCCAAGGAGGGCGCCGCACCCTTCGCCGACAACACCACGCCGCCGCCCAGTGAGGTCGAACGCGGCCAGCTGCTGCGGGCGCTGGCGTCCGACGCCATCCGCGGCGGCCTGGAGCGCCACTTCGGCGTGAAGCTGTCGTTCCAGAACTGCCACCGGGTCGCGGCCTTCCTGCCGTCCGCTGTGGACACCGACACCTACCGCGCGTTCATCTCGCCGCGCGGACAGCTGCTCAACCAGTCCCCCGAGCTGCGGGACTGCTGAGAACCCGCTGATTCATCACGTCCCCAATGTGGCGCCGCGGCGCCACATTGGGGGCAGAATCTCCGGTCATGGCGACCTATCTGGTGACGGGTGCGACGGGACTGATCGGCCGGCACTTCCTGCGGCGGCTGCTGGACGACGCCGGGCACGAACGGGTCTGGCTGGTC
>CBIMJO010000793.1:0-5265 GCA_966244135.1 uncultured Actinocrispum sp.
ACAGGGGCTTCGCTACACGTCCTTGCAGCTCCACCCCATCGCCTCTCGTCGGCCCGCCCCTTCAATCGTGCACCCTCGGGTACCCCGAAACTGCGGAAGGTGGCCCTCATCATGTGAGGACCACCTTCGGCACGACGATCGCCCCGATCCCCGGGGCCGGGTTACTTGAGCGCGTCGATCAGGGCACCGCGCTGACGGTCGCCCAGGCCCGCGGCACGGCGCTCGGCGTCGATGCCGGCCTTCTCCAGCAGCGCGGAGACCTTCACGGCACCAAGACCGGGCACCGCCATGAGCAGCTGCTTGACCTTGGTCTTGCCGATGGTCTTGTCCTCCTTGGCCTTGGCCAGCACCTTGTCGATGGTGGTCTTGCCGGCCTTGATCGAGGCGAGCAGTTCAGAACGCGCCTTGCGCGCCTCGGCTGCCTTGGCCAACGCTTCAGCGCGCTGCTCGGGAGTCAACGTAGGCAGAGCCAACGTGCTGTCCTTCCTATGTCGAGGTCTGGTGTCGCCGACGCGATTTCCCGCACCGCCCCTTTTTGGGACTCGGCCACGCCTCACGACGGGCCCAGTAAACGACACCCACCTGCGGAACATACCCCCGACACGCGGGACTTTCCGCCGGACATCCCGCGTTCGACCAGCGACAACCCTCAGTAATTCACCCTCTCGGGGTGTTTTCGGCGCGACACGCCGGGCAATCCGGGGCGACACTCCGGTGAATCCCATCCGTGTTTTTTGGCCTCTTCCTGCCGATCCTCCGATAATCCCCCGCTACCCCGAGTTATCGCCGATCGCAACCCGTGGCCCCGATCCGGAGACTCACCTACTCGGGGTAAGACCATCTACTGTGCAGTCAGGTGCACGGTGCGGTGACGCAGGACACAGGAGCGGCCATGTTCAGCACGATGCAAGACGTTCCCCTCACGATCGGCCGGATCGTCCGGCACGGGACCGGCGTCCACGCCGCCGGCGAGGTCGTCACGTGGATGGGGACCGAGGCGCGGCGGGAGAGCTTCGGGCAGGCCGGGCGCAAGGCCGCCCAGCTCGCGCACGCCCTGCGGGACCTGGGCGTCACCGGGGACCAGCGGGTCGGCACGCTGATGTGGAACAACGCCGAGCACCTGCACGCCTACCTCGCCGTGCCGGCCATGGGCGCGGTGCTGCACACCCTCAACCTGCGGCTGTTCCCCGAGCAGCTGACCTACGTCACCAACCACGCGGCCGACCACGTGGTGATCGTCGACGCGACCGTCGCCCCGCTGCTGGCCCGCGTGCTGCCCGAGCTGACCACGATCAAGCACATCGTGGTGGCCAACGGCCCGAAGGAGGCCATCGACGCCCCGGCCGGGATCGAGCTGCACTCCTACGACGAGCTGCTGGCCGGGCGGCCCGAGGAGTACGACTGGCCGGAGCTGGACGAACGCACCGCCGCGGCGATGTGCTACACGTCCGGGACCACCGGCAACCCCAAGGGCGTCGTCTACTCGCACCGGTCGATCTACCTGCACTCGATGCAGGTCTGCATGTCCGACTCGATGAGCCTGGCCACCACCGACAAGTCGCTGCTGATCGTGCCGATGTTCCACGCCATGTCGTGGGGCCTGCCGTACGCGTCGATGATGGTCGGCGCCTCGCTGGTGATGCCGGACCGGTTCCTGCAGCCCGAGCCGCTGGCCGCGATCATGGCCGCGGAGCGGCCGACCTTCGCCGGGGCGGTGCCGACGATCTGGCAGGGCCTGCTGGCCCACCTGGACGCGCACCCGCAGGACATCTCGTCGCTGCGGGACGTGGTCGTCGGCGGCTCGGCCTGCCCGCCGGCCCTGATGCGCGCGTTCAACGACCGTTATGGCGTGCACATCACCCATGCGTGGGGCATGACCGAGACGTCCCCGCTGGGCAGCGTGTCCCGGCCGCCCGGCGGCCTGACCCCGGAGCAGGAGTGGGAGTACCGGTTCACGCAGGGCCGTCCGCCCGCGTCCGTGCAGGCGCGGCTGATCAACGACGCCGGCGAGGAGGTGCCGTGGGACGGCGAGAGCGTCGGCGAGCTGGAGGTCAGCGGGCCGTGGATCACGGGAAGCTACTACCGCCAGGACGAGGACACGACCGGCGACAGTGGTGCCGAGAAGTTCCACGACGGCTGGCTGCGGACCGGTGACGTGGGCGCGTTCACCCAGGACGGGTTCCTCAAGCTCACCGACCGGTCCAAGGACGTGATCAAGTCCGGCGGCGAGTGGATCTCCTCGGTGGAGCTGGAAAACCAGGTTATGTCGCACCCCGCGGTCGCGGAGGCGGCCGTGGTCGGCATCCCCGACGAGAAGTGGGACGAGCGGCCGCTGGTGGCCGTCGTGTTGCGTGAGGGACAAGAGGTTTCGCCGACCGAGCTGCGGGAGTTCCTGGAGGGCAAGGTCGCGCACTGGCAGGTGCCGGAGAACTTCACCTATATCGATGAAGTGCCCAAGACCAGCGTGGGCAAGTTCGACAAGAAGCGGATCCGGGCCGCGTTCGCCGAGGGCAAGCTCGATGTGACACATCTGGCGTAACAGCGTGAAGTGACGCCGTTATGTCCTTAGTGGACAGCCGACGGCGGCGGAAATGGGAAGTGAACAGAACTTCCGGAGTAGTGACTTTTGTTCACGTCCTCCGGCAGGATCGCGTTCATGGTCAACCTCAGCCGCCGCCGTCTGCTGCAAGCCACCGGGGTCGCCGGTGTTTTAGGTCTGCTGCCGGGAACTCCGGCACAGGCGCTCGACCGGGCCCTGCGCGAGACCATCAAGCGCACCGTCAGCCCGCTCGGCACGACGCTGGAGACCGTAGGCGTCGCAACGGGAGCGGGGTACCGCAGGCTCACGGCCGGTCCGGGATGGCCGCTCGTCGTCCGCGGTGACCTCGCCGGCGCGCAGGGCGGACGGGACGACCGCCGCACCGCGCTGACCTCGTTCGTCCAGTTCACCGACCTGCACCTGATCGACGCGCAGAGCCCGGCCCGCGTGGAGTACCTGCACACGTTCATCGGGTCGGCGCACCGTCCACACGAAACACTGTCCACCCAGGGCGCGACCGCGCTCGTCAAGCGGGTCAACGGGTTGACCGGCCCGTACACCGGCCGCGCGTTCGACTTCGTGCTGTGCACCGGGGACAACACCGACAACCACGAGACGATCGAGCTCGAGTGGTTCCTGCGGATCCTCAACGGCGGCACCATCACGCCGAACACCGGTGACGCGTCCCGGTTCGAGGGCGTGCAGAACTCAAGGGCGACGCTGTACTGGAACCCGGGCGACAGCACCGCGGACATGTACAAGGCCAAGGGGTTCCCGCAGATGCCGGACCTGCTTGCCAACGCCATCAAGCCGTTCAGCAGCCCGGGCCTGAGCCGTCCGTGGTTCAGCGTGTTCGGCAACCACGACGACAGCGTGCAGGGCACCATCCCCAGCGGCCTGCCGCTGGTCGACGACCTGTACACGAGCGGGATCAAGATCGAGGGCTTCTCCTCCCCCGCGGCCGCCGAGAAACTGGCCCGGGCCATGCAGACCTCGCCACTGTCCGCGGTGAAGCAGCTGCTCGAGTTCTCCGGGCCGATCCGGCACGTCACCCCGGACTCACGGCGCAAGCCGTTCTCCCCCAAGGAGTACGTGGCCGCGCACCGCGACCCGGCGAACACCGGTCCGGGGCCGGTCGGGCACGGCTTCGGCCCGGCCAACGCCGCGGGCAAGGACCTGTACTACACGTTCCAGGTCGCGCCCGGCATCGTCGGCATCGGCATGGACACCACCAACCGGGCCGGCCTCGCGGACGGATCGTTGGGCGACGGCCAGTTCAAGTGGATCGAGCAGACCTTGCAGGCGGGCAGTTCGCGGTACTACGACAGCAAAGGCAACCTGGTCCGCACAAGCGCGGCGGACACGTTGTTCATCCTGTTCAGCCACCACACCAGCGACTCCATGGGCAACACCGTCCCGGATCCCACGAACATCTTCGAGAAGCGGCACGACGGGCCCGCGCTGGTCGCGTTACTGAACCGGTTCCCCAACGTCGTCGCGTGGGTGAACGGGCACACGCACCACAACGCCATCACCGCGCACCGCGGCGCCACCCCCGCGCAGAGCTTCTGGGAGATCAACACCGCCTCGCACACCGACTACCCGCACCACGCGCGGATCATCGAGCTGACCGACAACGGTGACGGCACCCTGTCGTTGTTCACCACATTGATCGAATCAGACAGTCCATACGCGACGGACTTCGGCGCGTCGAGCCCGGCCGGGCTGGCGTCGCTGTACCGGGAGATCGCGGTGAACGACATCCACGCCGACCCGGCTCGGCTGGGCACGCCCGCCGACCTGAACACCGAGCTGGTGCTGGCCAAACCCTTCTGAGGCCGGGCAAGACAATCACTCACATCGGCGGCATCGGGCAAGCTCACCCATTGGCGGTCTGTCCGTCCCCCCACGGATCTAGTATGGGCTCGGGGGGAACAGCAGAACCGCACGGTGATCGCTATGGTCGGGTAGCGATGACCAATGGGGAGGTGCCCGCTGCCCAGCGACCAGGCCGAGCCGCTCGACGGCCGGTCCCGCAAGCTGAACGCGACGTCGTACGTCGTGCTCGGCATGCTGTCCTATGGTCCGGCCACCAGCTATCAGCTCAAACAGCGGATCGGCAGCACGATCGGCAACTTCTGGGCGTTCGCGCACTCACAGCTGTACGACGAGCCCGCCCGGCTGGTCACCGCGGGCCTGGTGAGCCAGTCGATCGAGACGAGCGGCCGGCGCAAGCGCACCTACTCGATCACCGAGGAGGGCCGGCAGGCGCTGGCCGAATGGCTGGCCGAGCCCACCCAGGAGCAGACCGAGGTGCGGGACACCGGTCTGCTCAAGCTGTTCTTCGGCTTCGGCGCCACCCCCAAGGACATCCACCAGCTGGCCCGGGACCGCTACGAGTCGCATCGCGCCCGCGCCGACGGGTACGACAAGCAGTGGACCGAGATCGAGGGCCAGGCCGACCGGTGGCAGCTCAAGACGCTGGAGCTGGGCCTGCGCTACGAGCGGACGGTGGAGCAGTTCTGGAAGGACTTCCTCGACGAACTGGACACCAACCCACCCTGACCCCCGCCCCACCCCCGCCCGAACAGCGCGCCCACCCACGCCCGGAAGGCGGCGCGTCTTCCCGGATCTGCCGGATTTTGTGTGGGGTGGCGGCGCACATACGCTCATTCGCGAGGCAGGGCGCCAGCCCTGACCGCGCCTTTCGTCCTGCCAGTGCGCCG
>CBIMJO010000794.1:0-5261 GCA_966244135.1 uncultured Actinocrispum sp.
GGGATGATGCCCGCGTTGGACTTGCCGGGGGAGATCACGCCGGGGCAGTTCGGGCCGATGATCTGGGTCTTGTTGCCCTTGGCCACCGCGTGCGCCCAGAAGTAGGCCGAGTCGTGCACCGGGATGCCCTCGGTGATCACCACGGCCAGGCCGATCTCGGCGTCGATCGCCTCGAGCACGGCGTCCTTGGCGAACTTCGGCGGAACGAAGATCACCGAGGTGTCCGCGCCGGTCTTCTCGATCGCCTCGGCCACCGAGCCGAACACCGGGATCAGCGTGCCGTCGATGTCGGCCTCGGTGCCGGCCTTGCGCGGGTTCACGCCGCCGACGATGTTCGTGCCCGACTTGAGCATCCGCTTGGTGTGCTTGGTGCCCTCGGACCCGGTCATGCCCTGGACGATGACCTTGGAGTTCTCGTTGAGGAAGATGGCCATCTGTGTCACGCCCCCGCAGCAGCAAGTGCGGCAGCCTTGTCAGCTGCGTTGTCCATTGTGTCCACCTGCTCGAGGCCGGACAGCGCCGCCTCGGTGAGGATGCGCCGGCCCTCCTCGGCGTTGTTGCCGTCCAGCCGGACCACGATCGGGCGGCTGACCGCCTCGCCGCGGGACTCCAGCAGTTTGAAGGCCTGCACGATGCCGTTGGCGACCGCGTCGCACGCGGTGATGCCGCCGAACACGTTCACGAAGACGCTGCGCACGTCCGGGTCGGACAGGATGATCTCCAGCCCGTTGGCCATCACCTCGGCCGACGCGCCACCACCGATGTCCAGGAAGTTGGCGGGCTTCACGCCGCCGTGCTGCTCACCCGCGTAGGCCACGACGTCCAAAGTGGACATGACCAGGCCCGCGCCGTTGCCGATGATGCCGACCTGGCCGTCGAGCTTGACGTAGTTGAGGTCCTTGGCCTTGGCCGCGGCCTCCAGCGGGTCCTCGGCGGCGACGTCGACGAGGTCGGCGTGCGCGGGGTGGCGGAACGCGGCGTTCTCGTCCAGCGTGACCTTGCCGTCCAGCGCGATGATCTTGTCCTGCGGGTCACGGACCAGCGGGTTCACCTCGACCAGCGTGGCGTCCTCGGCCACGAAGGCGTCCCACAGCTTGACGATGACCTCGGCGACCTGGCCGGCCACGGCCTCGGGGAACTTCGCGGCGGCCACGATCTCGTTGGCCTTGGCCAGGTCCACACCCTCGATCGGGTCGATCAGGATCTTGGCCAGCGCCTCCGGCTTGGTGGCGGCCACCTCCTCGATGTCCATGCCGCCCTCGACGGACGCCATGGCGAGGAACTTGCGGTTGGCCCGGTCGAGCAGGAACGAGAAGTAGTACTCCTCGGCGATGTCGGACGCGGGCGTCACCAGCACGCGCCGGACGATGTGGCCCTTGATGTCCAGGCCGAGAATCTGCTGCGCCTTGGCCTCGGTGTCGGCCGGGTCGTCGGCCAGCTTCACGCCACCGGCCTTGCCGCGGCCACCGGTCTTCACCTGGGCCTTGACCACGACGCGCTGGCCGAGCTCGGCCGCGATCGCCTTGGCGTCTTCGGGGTTGTCAGCCACGGAGCCCGGCAGTACCGGCACTCCGTGGGCGGCGAAGAGGTCCTTCGCCTGGTACTCGTACAGGTCCACTGAGAGCTCCTGCTCCACCATATGCGCACTGCGTTGGACGCAAAGACCCTAGCGAGGTGTTTCGCAGGCCGGGGCGCCGGACCTGGTGAGGTCGGTCACCGCATGTGACGAGGCGCCGCGGTCAAGCGAGTTTCCCGGCCCATGCGACGACGTGATCTGCCGCCCCTGTCTGGAAAACCGCCGCCACACCGGCTTGCCGCAGGTCTGGCTCGTCCTGCGCGGCAGTGGCGAACACCACGACTTTCCGGGCGGCCTCGGCCGCAAGCCGGCGGTGTTCTTCGGTCCGCACGGCGAACCCGACCGCGCGCACGTCCTCCTGGGCAGCGGTGATCACGACCTCGTCGGCAGTGCTCGCGGTCGTGTAAACGACCTCAGCACCCTCGTCGCGCAGCGCACGGGCCAGCGCTCGGGTGTCGTGGTCGTCCGGGTCCAGTTCGACGAGCAGCAGCCGGATCATCGGCGGTCGGTGTGCACCGCCAGCGCCACGAACGCGCTGATGATCAACGCGGCGATGCAGGCGAGCGACAGCCACGTCCCCGCGGCGATGCTCGCGTCCTCCGCACGGGCGCCGGTCATCGGGTACTCGAGAACGTGCACGCCCACAACCGCGGCCGCACCGAACAACCGCGCCGCCGCACGTGAAGGACGGCTGCGCGTGGCGGCCGCCGCGACCAAGATCACCGCGATCAGGGCGAGCCACAGACCCCACGACGCCAGCCTGAAGTTCGACACCAGCCCCGGCGCCACGAACGTCTCGGCCCGCATCGTGGGCAGCGCGAAGGCACCGATGGCGAACAACACCGCTCCAGCGGCCGGGGCCGCCAGGATCGTGTTCGTCGTCCGTTCGGTGAGGTCGACGTCCTCGCGTTCGATCCCGCCCGCCACGGCCGCGACCAACCCGGCGGCTGCGGACACGAGCAGGGCGAGCACCGTCCACACCACACCGGCGCCGGACTGGATCGCGTGGCTCGTGCCGGTCGCCGTGGCCGCCGCCTCGAGCGCGGGCAGCCCGGCCAACGGGATCGCCACCCAGCCGACGCTCAGCACCGGACGCGCGATCCCGGCGATCGGCCGGATCAGCAGCAGGACGCCCACCGCGATCAGCAGGACCGCGGCCGGGACCAGCAGCCGGTTCGCGTAGGTCTCCGGGTTCACGCCGGACAGCAGGATGGAGATGTCCGTCTGGCTGATCGGCGCGTCCGTCGGCACCTCGACGACGAACAGGTTCGTTGTGCGGCCGAGGATCGCGAACACACCGGCCACGATCGCCAACGCGCCTGCGGCCAGGTGCAGCCGGTTCGCGTTGCGCTCCACCGGCTCGTCGTGATGCGTGCGCCGCCACGGCACGTAGCCCGCGGGCCACACAGCTGTTGCGAGCATGCCGACAGCGCCGGCCGTCGCCCAATAGGACCGCCAGTCGGTGTGCAGCCAGTCGACGGACATGCCCGCGATCTGCACCGGCAGGATCACGGCCAGCACCGCGAGGGCGAGCCCGGCCAGGATGCCCCGGCCGAACTTCGCGGAACCCGCCGTGCCGGCGAGCACGCTCCCGAGCAGCACAGCCACGACGACCAGCAGACCGCCGACCATCACGACGGTCGACCCGTTCAGCAGGTCCCGCGCGAGCAGGAAGGCGTTGTCGGACGTGTAGGCCGGCATCAGCAGCCCGAGCGCGGCCAGGCCACCGAAGGCCAGCCCGCCGCCGAGCAGTTGCTTGCGCTGGCCGTTGTCCTCTTCGAACTCGGCCGCGACCTCCGTCCCGGGCACCGATCCGGCGCGGACCAGCACCATCGCGCCCGCAGCCAGGGCCAGCACGTGACCGGCGACGAGGAGCCAGGTCCCCACGCCGGTGTGCGGCGGCTGCAGGCTCGTCGGCACGGCCAGCTCCGGACGGGACGCCACCAGGCCGTCCACCGCGAACTGCAGATCGTTCACCGCCTGCCCGAGCCCGAGCAGGCCGGCGCCCGTCAGCACACCCGCCGCCCCGATGGGGCGCCCGGCGGCCATCAGGCCACCGGCCAGGACGACCGGGAGCACCGCGAGCAGCACCAGGATGAAGCCGCTGCTGTATGCGGCGCCTGGATCTGGTTCCAGGACACCGAGAAGAGGTCCGGTGGCGGTCAGGACGGCTCCGCACGCCGCGACGATGATCGCGGCCCGCAGCAACAGCGGTGCGGGCAACCGGGTGGGCGGCTCGGCGGCCGGCGCGGTGTCGCGCCCGGCGGCCTCCGGGTCGTCGGCGGTCGGGTCAGATGCCCGCCGCGACGGCCGGTTCTCCGAAGATCGGGTCCGGGAACTCATCGGGCCCAACCTAACAAGGTCGCGCGGTCCCACCGAGACGGCATCGCCGTCGGCTGTCCCTGTCCGGACAGGTCGGGTCACTTCATACGCGGTCTCCGCTCCGGTATGCATGCCGCGAAATTTCTTGGCGGCATGCAGTCAACTGTTATGGAATGTCCGACGACATCCCCGATGGAACGCCGCGTTTGCCTGGTTCGTCCCGGTTGTCGGGTTGCCATCAGGGCCGCAACCGCCCGGTTGGCGTAACGCAGGTCACATCCTGTCGTGTTATGTCGCCTTAACTTTGGGTAGTAATCACTGGATATCAACTTTCGGCGGCAACCTGAACGGCACAACGCGCGTCAGGGAAGTTGCCGTGGGCTGTCTCCCTTCGTTACTGTCCCCGGGTCCGTTGTCACGGTCCGGTCACGGCTGGACGGAGTGGTGCCCCGAGCCACTCACCCGGGATCCCCCGCCCGGTGTCCACGCCAGAGCTCGTCCCCGCGAGCCGAGGTGCGCCCGCCCGGATCTCCCCGAGGCAGAAGGGCAGGCTTTGTCTCAGCACCGCTCCCCCGGCGGCCAGAAGCAGTCTGCGGTGGTCATCGAGGCGCTTGAACGCACCTCTGACGATGACCGGCGCGGCGCACGTGGAGCCCATCGGCTCCCCGCGCCACCTCCGGCCCTGCGCGGCCGCGTGGTCGTCGCGGCCGTCGCTCTTGGCGCTTTCGCCGCGGCCGCGGCCGGCCAGACCCTCAAGGGTGGCGCCGCGAACGCAAGTGACGACATCGCTCCCCTGACCGGCACTGACGCCGCCGCCGCGTTCGGCGGTGTGGGCGGTGAAGGCTCCTCCGCTCCCGAGATCCTCACGGTCGCCCGGACGACCGACGGCGGCATCGAGGCCCAGAAGCTGACCCAGAGCGCGCAGCTGCTCGCCAACCGCACGGCCAAGGAGACCGCCGACAAGCTCGAGGCGTCCCGGCCCAAGTACGTCAAGCCGGCCCAGGGCGTGTTCACGTCGGGCTTCGGCTACCGGTGGGGCACGACCCACTTCGGCATCGACATCGCCGGCGTGTTCGGCTCGCCCATCGTCGCGGTGACCGACGGTGTGGTGATCGAGGCCGGCCCGGCCAGCGGGTTCGGTCTGTGGGTACGGATCCAGCACGCCGACGGCACCATCAGCGTCTACGGCCACATGGACTCCATCACGGTCAAGGAAGGCGCGCGGGTCAAGGCCGGCGACCAGATCGCCCGGATGGGCAACCGCGGCCAGTCCACCGGCACCCACTGCCACTTCGAGATCTGGGACTCCAGCGGCCGCAAGATGGACCCCAAGCCCTGGCTCGCCGCGCGCGGCATCCAGCTC
>CBIMJO010000795.1:0-5261 GCA_966244135.1 uncultured Actinocrispum sp.
CCGCATCACCACCCGACGACTCGCATAGCAAGATCAGTTCAGAAACGGGCACTCACTGACTTCCAGATCGAAGTCGCCAGGCTCTTCTTCAGCCTGCCCACCAGCGAGGGGTTCCTGCTGGTCGGAGGCGCGGCGCTGGCCGCCCAGGCGCTGACTCACCGGCCTACCGAGGATCTCGATTTCTTCGCGGGGCCCGGCCATGCCGAGGTGGCGGCGGCACGGGATGGTTTCGAGGAGGCGGCGAGAAGCCGGGGATGGAGTGTCAGACGCCTCCGTGACGGGCCGTCCTTCAGCAGGCTCGCTGTGTCCGGCCCGGACGCTCTGACCGTCGACCTGGCGCTCGACACGCCGCCGAGCCGGCCACCGGTGGTCAGCTTCATCGGACCGACGTTCGATCTGGAGGAGCTGGCCGGCCGCAAGCTGCTCGCGTTGTTCGACCGGGCCAGGGCGCGCGACTTCACCGACGTATATGAGCTGGCCCAGCGTTACAGCAAGGAACTCCTGCTCGCTCGCGCGGCCGAGGCCGACCTGGGGTTCGACCGCGCGGTTCTGGGCCAGATGCTGAGGACGCTGCACCGATACCGGGATGACCAGCTGCCGATCGCGGACGGGGAGGTGCCGCGGGTGCGGGCGTTCTTCGCCGAGTGGGCCGAGGAGCTGGCCGGTGAGCCCTAGCGGCGCCAGGAGGTGCGGCGGCGGATCTGGTCGATGACCAGCAGCAGGATCAGGCCGGCGCCGATGCCGATCAGCCACACGTCCTCGGTGCGGCCGTGGTGGTTGCCGATCAGCATGAAGAACATCGCGGCGGCGGTGAACCAGCCGGCGATGCGGGTGCCCTTGGGGAAGCTGCCGTGCCAGCCCCACTCGGCCGACGGCTCGTCGTGGGGGTCGACAGCCGCCCGCGCCGGTGCCTTGTCCGCCTTCGCCACGGTGGGTCCCTCCTCGTCACTGCGATCGTCCCCGGCAATCGTCCCATACCCCCACCGAGCGCACCTGTGAGGTCCGGGACAATGGACCCGATGCCTGAACACACTCGCACCGTCCTGCTGCTCGGCTCGACCGGGTCGATCGGCACGCAGGCCCTCGACGTCATCGCCGCCAACCCGGACAAGTTCCAGGTGGTGGGCCTGGCCGCGGGTGGCTCCGACCCCGATGCGCTCGGAAAACAGGTCCGGGACCACAACGTCCGGGCGGTCGCCGTGCCCGGCGGGATCGACCTGGGCGACGGCGTCCGGGTGTTCGACGGCCCGCGCGCAGTGCTCGACCTGATCGACGCCGTGCCCGCGGATGTGATCCTCAACGGCATCACCGGCTCCCGTGGCCTCGAACCCACGCTGAAAGCCCTGGATACGGGCGCGCGGCTGGCGCTGGCCAACAAGGAGTCGCTGATCGCGGGCGGCTCGCTGGTGCTGCAGGCCGCCAAGCCCGGCCAGATCGTTCCGGTCGACTCCGAGCACTCCGCGCTGGCCCAGTGCCTCAGGGGCGGGCGGGCCGACGAGGTGGCGAAGCTCGTGGTCACCGCATCGGGTGGCCCGTTCCGCGGCCGCAAGAAGCAGGACCTGGCCGACGTCACCCCCGAGCAGGCGTTCGCGCACCCGACCTGGCAGATGGGCCCGGTCATCACGATCAACTCCGCGACCCTGGTCAACAAGGGCCTGGAGGTCATCGAGGCGCACCTGCTGTTCGGCGTCCCGTACAGCCGGATCGACGTGGTGGTGCACCCGCAGTCGATCATTCACTCGATGGTGACCTTCACCGACGGCTCCACGCTGGCCCAGGCCAGCCCGCCGGACATGCGGCTGCCCATCTCGCTGGCGCTGGGCTGGCCGGACCGGCTGCCCGGCTCGGCGGCCCCGGTCCGGTTCGATGAGCCCGCCGCATGGACCTTCGAACCCCTGGACGACGCCACCTTCCCCGCGGTCCGGCTGGCCATGCAGGCCGGTGAGACGGGTGGCTGCCATCCGGCCATCTACAACGCCGCGAACGAGGAGGCGGTGGCCGCGTTCATCGATGCGAACGTGAAGTTCACGTCGATCGTGGACACTGTGCAGCAAGTACTGGCCGAGGCCGACGAGTGGCGTGCCGCCCCGGGCAGTGTCGCGGAGGTCCTCGCCGCCGAGGACTGGGCCCGTGCGCGTGCCCGTGAGCGTCTGGGAAGGAACTAGAGCGTGATCTTCATCGTTGGGGTCGTGCTGTTCGCCCTCGGCATCGGCCTGTCGGTCGCGCTGCACGAGGCCGGGCACATGTTCACCGCCAAGTGGTTCGGCATGAAGGTGCGCCGCTACTTCATCGGCTTCGGCCCGAAGATCTTCTCGTTCAGGCGCGGCGAGACCGAGTACGGCCTCAAGGCGATCCCGGGCGGTGGCTTCTGCGACATCGCCGGGATGACCGCGCTGGACGAGATCACCCCGGACGAGGAACCCCGGGCGATGTGGAAGTACCCCGCGTGGAAGCGGGTGATCGTGATGTCCGCCGGGTCCATCACGCACTTCCTGCTGGGCTTCCTGATCCTCTACATCATGGCCGTCACCATGGGCCTGCCGAACCTGCTGGACAAGCCGATCGTCAACAGCATCCAGCAGTGCGTGGTCAACGACGGGCCCAATGTGGACACCGTGAACCCGAAGTGCGGCCCGGACGACCCCGCGCCCGCCAAGAACGCCGGGCTGCGGGCGGGTGACCGGCTGATCGCGGTCAACGGTGTGGCGACGCCCACATGGACCGATCTGGTGAAGGCCGTGCAGCAGCTGGAAGGTCCACAACGGATCACCATCGAGCGCGGCGGTGCCGAGCAGACGGTCACGGTGGACATCCCCAAGGTGAAGCGCCAGGTGCGCAACGCCGACGGCACGACCACCACCAAGGACCTCGGCGCGATCGGTGTCCTCAAGCAACAGACGTTCGAGTACAACGCGGTCACCGGGATCGGCGGCGCGACCTCGTTCACCGGCGACATGTTCGCCAAGACCTGGGAAGGGCTGCTGCGCTTCCCCGAGCGGATCCCCGCTGTCATCAAGGCCATAGGCGGCGGCCAGCGGGACCCCGACACGCCGGTGAGCGTCGTGGGCGCGAGTATCCTCGGCGGTGACGCGGTCGAACGTGGCCTGTGGGACGTGGTTCTGCTGCTGCTGGCCAGCCTGAACTTCTTCATCGGCGTGTTCAACCTGCTGCCCCTGTTGCCGCTGGACGGGGGCCACATAGCGGTGATCGTCTACGAGAAGATCCGCAACGCGATCCGCAGGCTGCGTGGCAAGCCCGCGGGTGGCCCGGTGGACTACTCGAAGCTGATGACCGTGACGATGGTGGTCGTCTTCATCGGCGGCGCGGTGATGCTGCTCACGATCACCGCCGACATCGTGAACCCGATCAGGCTGAACTAGAACGCAAAGAGGAGATCTCCATGAACAGCGGCGAAGTGCTGCTCGGCATGCCGTCGCTTCCGCCGCCCGTCCTCTCGGATCGGCGTAAGACCCGTCAGTTGATGGTGGGCTCGGTCGGCGTGGGCAGTGAGTTCCCGGTCTCGGTGCAGTCGATGACCACCACGGTGACCGCGGACGTGAACGCGACGCTGCAGCAGATCGCGGAGCTGACCGCGGCCGGATGTGACATCGTGCGCGTGGCCTGCCCGTCGCAGGACGACGCCGAGGCGCTGCCCGCGATCGCGCGCAAGTCGCAGATCCCGGTGATCGCCGACATCCACTTCCAGCCCAAGTACGTGTTCGCCGCGATCGAGGCCGGCTGTGCCGCGGTGCGGGTGAACCCGGGCAACATCAAGAAGTTCGACGACAAGGTCAAGGAGATCGCCGCCGCGGCCAAGGACCACGGCACCCCGATCCGCATCGGCGTGAACGCGGGGTCGCTGGATCCGCGGCTGCTGCAGAAGTACGGCAAGGCCACGCCCGAGGCGCTGGTCGAGTCGGCGCTGTGGGAGGCGTCGCTGTTCGCCGAGCACGACTTCCACGACATCAAGATCTCGGTCAAGCACAACGACCCGGTCGTGATGATCCGGGCCTACGAGCTGCTGGCCGAGTCCTGTGACTACCCGCTGCACCTCGGCGTGACCGAGGCCGGCCCGGCGTTCCAAGGCACGATCAAGTCCGCTGTGGCCTTCGGTGCGCTGCTGCGCCAGGGCATCGGCGACACGATCCGGGTCTCGCTGTCCGCGCCGCCGGTCGAAGAGGTCAAGGTCGGCACCCAGATCCTGCAGTCGCTCAACTTGCGGCCGCGCAAGCTGGAGATCGTGTCCTGCCCGTCCTGCGGCCGCGCCCAGGTGGACGTCTACAAGCTGGCCGACGAGGTCACCGCGGGCCTGGAGGGCATGGAGGTGCCGCTGCGGGTCGCCGTGATGGGCTGTGTCGTCAACGGGCCGGGTGAGGCCCGCGAGGCCGACCTCGGCGTGGCGTCCGGCAACGGCAAGGGCCAGATCTTCGTCAGGGGCAAGGTCATCAAGACCGTCCCCGAGCACCAGATCGTGGAGACGCTGATCGAGGAGGCCATGCGGATCGCCGAGGACATGGACCCGCAGGACGCTGCGGGAACCCCGGTCGTGTCCGTCTCCTGACCCCTACTCCACGCCCGCTGACGAGTTGCACTCCTCGATTCGCCGGTTCATCTGGCACGCTTATTAGGTGCTCCGGATGGCTTCCGCGCGGTTACTCGACGAACGGGACGGGATGGCGGTGCGGGCTGTGCTTGCCGCCGACCCCGTGGCCTGCTGCATGGTCGCCGCCAGGGTGGAAGCCGTGGGGGTCGACGCCTGGCGGCTCGGTGGCGAGCTGTGGGGCGCCGACGTGCGGCCGATGCGCAACGGACGGCTCGACGGGCTCTGCTACGTCGGGCCGAACCTGATCCCGCTGCGCGGCAACCGGGCGGCGCTGCGCTGCTTCGCCGACCGCGCGCTGCGCCGCCGCCGGACCTGCTCCAGCCTGGTCGGACCGGCCGACCAGGTGCTCGGCATGTGGGCCGAGCTGGAGTCGGAGTGGGGGCCGCCCCGGGAGATCCGGGCCGACCAGCCGCTGATGGCGATCACCGGTACGGCCAAGGTCAAGCCGGACCCGCTGGTCCGCCCGGTGCGGCCGGACGAGCTGGAGCGCTACCTGCCCGCGGCCATCTCGATGTTCATCGAGGAGGTCGGCGTCGACCCGCGGATCGGTGACGGCGGGGCGGGCTACCGCGCCCGGGTCGCCGAGCTGATCGCGGGGGGCCGCGCGTTCGCCCGGTTCGAGGGCGGCGACGTGGTGTTCAAGGCCGAGATCGGGGCG
>CBIMJO010000796.1:0-5260 GCA_966244135.1 uncultured Actinocrispum sp.
GAACCGGGTGGCGATGTCGGCGCGCTCCGTGTCGGCGAGGCTTCGTACCAGGCCCAGCAGCGACATGGCCGACGGCGCAAGGACGTCCGTGGTGAACATGTCGGCTCGGCGGGTGATGACCATGACCGCAATCTTCGGCGATGTGCCGCACCCCCGCAAAGGATTAACCGTTTCCGCGGTTAGCAGACGGTTAGCGGGTCAGGCCAGTCTCCGTGCTCTGGGCTTACCCCCAAGGAGGACGGATCCTGATGAAGTCATGGGTGAAGGGCGCGGTGGCGGTGGTCGCGGCGATGCTCGGGCTCGCCGTGCCCGTACAGGCCGCTGAACCGAACTTCCAGCTGCCGTTCCCGGGCGGCCAGACGTGGCACCGTGGGAGATCGACTTCAACCGGGCCGACGATCTCGGTGACCCGGTGGTCGCGGCGGCCGCCGGAACGGTGGAAACCGCGGCGAACCAGGGCGACGCGATCGGTGTCGACGGTGACGGCGTCGCGTGGATGTACGCGGGCAAGGCAGGTAGCGGGTTCGCGACCGGGGTCAGACTCGGGCCGGGCTGGGGCGGCTACAGCCGGATCGGCATCGCCGACTCGAACGGCGACGGCTGGGCGGACCTGTTCGCGATCAAGCCCGGAACCCTGTCCTACTGGAACAACCGCGGCAACGGCACGTTCACCTCGGCCGTCGAGGTGAGGCCCGGCTGGTCGGAGATGGAGTGGGTCGCGTTCGCGGATGTCAACGGGGACAACTACACGGACATCCTCGGCCGCGACGGCGGCAACGTGTACCTCTACATCGGCAAGGGCAACGGATCCTTCGCGGCCCGGACCAAGGTCAGCGAGGGCTGGGCATCGCTGACGCGGCACACCGCGGCCGAAGCGGATGCCGATGGCGACGGCGACATCTGGGCGACCAACGGCGCGGGCGAGTTGTTCTTCTGGGAACGCGGACCCAGCGGCTACGCCACGGCGGTCATAGACCGCCACTGGATCCGGGACGGCGACACCCCCTTGCCGCCCGGAGCGAGTGGCACCCCGGAGAGACGCACACATCCCTCCCCAAGGCAGCGTGCGTCTCTCCGGGAACCTGGAGCGGTCGACCGACCTGGTCCGGCCAGGCGGAACTGTCGTCACCATCGCCGCGCCGCCGACAGTCCAGCCCACGGACGGGCGAGCCATCTTCTTCGTCGTCGAACCCGACCGCGCGCGACTGGCCGACCTCGCCCAGCGTGTCCGGGCCGGACGCCTCAAGCCGATCGTCGGTGACGTTCGGCCGCTGGCCGACACTGCGGCTGCGTTCGCCCGCCACCGCCATACGCCCGGCAAGACGATCATTCAGGTCACCGACGAACCCTGAACTAGCAGCCGAGCTGGTCGGCGAGGTCGCTGCCGGAGGCGGCGGCGACCTCGCAATGGGTGTCCGCGGCCGTGTCGGCCTGCCGATGGGGGCCTTTCTCGCCGGGCCGGTGCAGGAATGCGGTGCGTAGCCCGGCGGCTCGTGCCCCGTCGATGTCCCAGCTGTGAGCCGCGACCATCAACACCTGTTCGGGGGCCACGTCCATCAATCTGGCCGTCGTCAGGTAGGGCTCCGGTGCCGGTTTGTAGCGGCCGGCGAGCTCGGCCGACAGGACCGCGTCGAACCCCAGGCCGGCCTGCTTGATCAGGGTGACCAGGAGCGAGAACCCGCCGTTGGACAGGGCCACCACCCGGTAGCGGCGGCGCAGCCGGGTAAGGGTTTCGGCGCTGTCGGGCCAGGCGGGCAACCGGTGCCACGCATGGACCAGTTCCCGCCGGGCCTGCTCATCGAGCGCGTCGCCGACGCCGCGTTCGGTCAGCAGCGCGTCGAGTGATTCGCGGTGCAGGGTGTCGAGGTACGCCCACTCGCGGCTGCCGTCGTTGACCCGGGCCATCCCAGGCAGGTACCGGTCGCGCCAGGCATCGGCGAACCAGACCGGATCCAGCTCGACACCGTGGCGGGCGAACACCTCACCGGCCTGTTCCCGGATCCCGCGGTGCCAGTCGACCGTCGTGCCGAAGATGTCGAACGCCACCACCTCGATCTGACCGGCATCCACTGGACCCTCTTGCGGCATGTCGCAGCCTCCTCATCGCGTGCACCCCATCTTGGCGCAGCCAGGGCGGCACCACCGGGAGCGCGCCGTGGTGGACTTCGACCGGTTCACCCGCGGCCTGGCCGCCCGCAGCTCGCCGTCCGGTTCGTCCCGGCAGGCGCGACTACTCGGCCGCGGCGCGGGCGCGGCGGCGCAGCGGCGAACTCGGCTTGGACGCGGCCAGCGGGTCCCAGTCCGGCCCGATCGGGGTGAACTTGGCCGGGTCGGCGATCACGGCACCGGCCTTGACCTCGGTGCTCAGCGGGCGGCGCAGGATCGCGCCAGCCGCGGCGAGACCACTGCTGACCGCACCGACGATGCCGTTGCCCGAGATGGTGCTCGCGCCGGTGAGCCACAGGCCGCGGATCTCGGTGCGCGGTCCGGGCCGGCGGGGGCCGATCTGGTCGGCGGCCATCTCGATGCCGTAACAGGAACCGAGGCTGGACAACGTGAACCGTTCGTGGGTGACCGGGCTGGACGCCTCCCGCCACACGATGTGCTTGCGCAGGTTGGGGATCACGGCGGTGGCGCGGTCGATCAGCTGCTCGGTCAGGCGTTCCTTGATGGCCACGTAGTCCGGGTTCTGCCGGTAGCCGTCGCCGCTGGGCCAGAACGTTCCTTGTGGGGCAAGGCACATCACCTCGAGCGTGGAATGGCCGGGTGGGGCGGCGTACGGGTTGCCGGGGTCCTTGGTGGTGGCCGAGGTCATGAAGATCGGCACCTCGTCCGGGATGCGGCCCTCGTAAGCGTTGCGGTACAAGCCTTCGACGTCGCTGTGCGGATAGCACCAGTAGGTGCTGTTGGGCATCTGGTCGGCGAGGTCGATGTCCAGTCCCAAGTAGACGGAGAACAGCGGCAGCGCCATCCGGTAGCGGCCGACCCGTTCGACGGTCGCGGGTGCCAGGTGCTCGCGGCCGACGAGATCGAGGTAGGTGCGCTTGAGGTCGGCGTTGGACACCACGATCGGCGCGTGGATCACCTCGCCGCCTGCCAGCCGCACCCCGGTCACGGCGCCGTTGTCCACCACGATCCGCTCGACGCACGCCTTGGTGCGCACCCGGCCGCCGTGGGTCTGGATCACGTCGATCAGGTGGGCCGGGACGACCTGGCCGCCGCCGCGCGGATACCACGCGCCGCCGGTGAGGTAGTGGTCCAGGAAACCGCCGTGCAGGGCGATCGACGTGCGGGACGGCGGAACCCCGTAGTCGCCTGACTCGCCGACGATGACCGCCCGGGCCAGCGGGCTGAGCCGGCACGCGGCGAACAACCACCGCAGCGGAAGCTGGCCGATGATGGCGGTGGCCGGCGCCCCACGGACGAACCGCAGCGAGCCGCGGATGGTCGGTTTGGGCATCGGGGTGGCGCGCAGTTCGGCGCCGATCCGGCGCAGGATGCCGATGCAGCGCCGCAGGCCGCGCTTCTGCCCCGGGAACGCCTCGATCAGCCGCGCCAGGTAGGTGTCCCAGTCGCTCGGCACCCGGAAGGTCAGACCGGGGAACATCAGCGTGGAGTGCCCGTCGGGGTCGAGCTGCCGGAACTCGACCCGGTCGTCCAGGCCGAGGCCGCGCAGGGCGGTGCGCATCCGGCCGCCGGGGTGGCACTCGCCGATGTAGTGCATGCCCACGTCGAACTCGTAGCGGTTGCCCTTGCGCCGGAACACCTGGCTGCAGCCGCCCGCCACCTGGTTCTGCTCCAGCACCAGGGTGCGTTTGCCCGCCGCGGTGAGGTAGGCGGCGCAGGTGAGTCCGCCCAGGCCAGAGCCGATGACGATCGCGTCCCAGTCAGTCATGGCGACACCTCCGGCAGCGACCATAGCATCTGCTATAGCGATTGATATAGCACTAGGATCGCGCCGTGACCGAACGCCGATCCGACCCCACGGTGCGCGTGCGCCTGCTCGAGGGCGCCGCCCGCCTGCTCGCCGAGGAGGGCCCCGCGGCCCTCACCCTGCGGCGAGTCGCCACCGAGGCCGACACCTCGACGATGGGCGTCTACACGCACTTCGGTTCGATGGGCGACCTCGCCGACGCGGTGGTCACCGAGGGGTTCGCCCGCCTGTCCACGTTGCTGTCCGCGGTACCCCGCACCGATGACGCGATCACCGACCTGGCCGGCCTGGGCCGCGCGTACCTGATCAACGCACGGCAGAACCCGCACCTGTACGCGGTCATGTTCGGCACCGCGTCACTGGGCAAGTACCGCCCCGCCGACCAGCGGGAACGCGGGCGGTACACGTTCGAGGAGATCATTCAGGCCGCCGCCCGCGCGGTGGATCAAGGACGGCTGCGGCCCGGCGACCCGCTGGCGATCGCCAGCCAGCTGTGGACCGCGATGCACGGCTACGTGATGGTCGACATCAGCCGCTACTTCGGCAAGGGCGGCGTCGAGCAGGTGCTGGTGCCGATGTTCGTGAACCTGCTCAGCGGCCTGGGCGCCGACCCCGACGCCGCCCTGGCGTCGATCCGGGCGTTCGAGGCCACCGACGCCTCCTACCGCTGACTCACGTCAGTTCGGCCGCTGCTCAGGGCGCGCGGTATTGAACCACCTGAGCACGCGCAGGGCCCGCAGGGTGTTCCAGCGGCTTGGTCGTCCTTCTCCGTCGTCGATCGCGAAGTGCAGCTCGCCGGGGTGTGGGTTCTCCAGTTGCCACCGGCCGTCGGTGTCCTGTTTGGACCGGACCAGGTCGATCGCCTCGGACACGCGATCATCCGGGGTGACACCGGCGGCGCGCAGGTAGTCGAGGCCGCGCAGGATGTCGTAGTGCCAGTAGGTCGGGAAGGAGAACCGCGTCCAGGCCGCGGGGGCGCCCGTCGTGCGGTCGTGCTCGATGGGTTCGCCGGTCGACAACCGGCGGGCCATCCGGCGTTCCAGCAGATACTCCTGGCCCCGCAGCCGCGCCTGGCTCACGTCGCGGCCCGTCGCCTGCTCGTAGGCCAGCAGACCTTCCAGCACATCGATCGTGGTGTGGAAGGACGCGCGGATGGATCCGCTCTCCTGCTCGCAGTTCCAGCCGCCGTCGGCCATCTGCTCGCCGAGCAGCCGGTCGACGATCGGCGTGACGTCCACACCGAAGTAGGCGCCGAGCGCCACGGTCCGGCCGTTGATGCACGGCTCGACCTCACCGGCGAAGAACGGTTCACCGTCGTGCTCCCAC